>NZ_JAUBTI010000089.1:0-27732 GCF_036702415.1 Microcoleus sp. D3_18a_C4
GTATTGTACAATACGCGAGCGGGGACGCTCGCACTACAATAAAAAAAATGCTTTTTACAAAACTGAGATGCTCCCGGCAGTCAGGACTTTAAATCCAACAATCCGCTCGTTTTGAGCTTGGGATTAAACCGGATTTCTTCAGTTACGCCGCGAGCTTTCAGCAGTGCGAAAATTTCATTTTCCACGCGCCGCGCGACATTTTTCAACAATTTATCTTTGGCAATTTCATCGGCGAAGATACCTTCATAATTTGCCGTTTCTTGGGCAGTCATTACAGTTTTGGTGTCGATGGGATCGTTCCATTTGGCAGCATCGGCACCGTTACCTTGGGGTTGGGAACCGTTTTCGGCAATCCAACTTTCTCTAATGCTTTCTAGAATAGTGCGGCTGGGCTTGTCAATAGTTTGGACTTTCAGCCAGTAGCAATATTGGGTTTGCCGTACCAAATGCTGTTTGAGGCTGAGGTAAATGTCGCGAGAATAGCCGACAAATTGCAGGACTTTATCGCTGTCAAAAATCGCGTAAACGCCGATTTTTCCCTGGAGAAAATCGGGCAATTTCCCCTCGGAGTCTATGTAGGGAATGAATTCTAAGCTGGCGAGAGATTGAATGTCTTCTGTCATCCGATTTTAGATTTTAGATTTTAGATTTTAGATTTAACCACAGATTAACCAGCCTTTACCTCAGTCTTGAAAACTCGATAAATTGCACAGAGGCGGCTGGGTTTAAATATTTTGGCTTGGAACATGAAATTAGGGGGGACGTTGACGATCGCAAAATCGCTCGATTGATGATACTTTTCAAATTCCGCAGGCATTCCCTTCGGCGTCTCGCTGCTGTAAGGGACGGGCTGAAAAAGTAACTCGGCAAACTCAATGCGCGAGCATTGCAATTGTAGCGCTATTTGTTTGACAAAGCTTTCACCGGTTAATAAACCGAACAGTGCAGTTTTAGCATCGGGTTCGAGGACAAAACTGCTATCGTAGCTTTCAATAATCTTAAGACCCATTTTCTGTATACTCCTGACAGACGGCGGTGAACGCTTATTGGTTAACTGTTGAGCGATCGACTTAATCCTGAATTTTACCTGAGACTGAGCGTTTTAAACGCAGAAGGTCAATCGATTTTAGATTTTAGATTTTAGATTTTAGATTAAAGAATTGAAGTATTGACTTGCGCGAGATAAATACGTTCGGCTCCTTTATCGGATACAGGTTTTTTATTTCTGGACGGATGAATCACGTGGCGGGTATCCTCGATGCTTTCGGTCAATCGATTTTAGATTAAAGATTAAAGAATTGAAGCATTGACTTGCGCCAGATGAATCACGTGGCGGGTATCCTGGATGCTTTCGGTCAATAAAAATACCACAATCCGGAAATTTTGACAAATAGCCCTGATTTATTTGCCGATCGCTTTTATCATGTCGGTATCGCCATCTATCCGACTACGACGAAAAGGCTATGCAGAAGATTGAAAAAGCATCATTCCCGGCTTCCAGAAGTGCCCCGAACCAGCCGGACTGGCTAGAATTGGTAGAATACGCCTCTGTTGCTGGTTCAGCTATTGGCACGATTGCTGCAGGATTGTCGGGCCAAATTGTCTACGCTGCCGCTCCCTTAACCGCAGCACTCTCGATAAATCTCGCCAATCGCCAGCGTTTCGAGCAACAAATGCAACAAAAGGCAAATTCTGCGATCGCGGAGGTACAGGCCTCCGTAGAACCTCGCTCGCAGCAAGTTCAGATACTACCTGGAGAACCTGCGGAACTCTACACCGCTGTCTCCGACTTGCAGCAAAAACTCCTGGGCTTGGAATCCGGCGTCATCGCCGAGGTACAAGCTGCCGTAGCCTCCCTCGAACGCCAAGCCCAGGCGCTGCCTGCAGATTCTCAGGATTTCCACACGCAACTGTCAGATTTGCAGCAAAAACTCCGCATTTTGGAAAATAGCGCCCTCAGAGAGCATGATTGGGAAAATGTCAACGTCCGATTTTTATTGATGGGCGAACAGTTAACTGAAGTTAAAACTATTACGGCTCAGTTACAGGAGCGATCGAACGAAGTAGACTTGGATACAATCCAAGGTTCTCTCAAGCAATTGCAGGATTTGCTCGATCGACCCACAATAGATGCAGGGATGCTGCAAACCGAGATTCAGCATTTGCAGCAGCAAGTGTCCGAATTGCAGCGACAAAATCAAGAAATTGTCAAGCCTTATTTGCAGCGTCTGACTCGCGCCGTGAAGAAACTATCAGCAAATTAGCCTTAGACATCTCCAATAATTATTGTGGAACAGGCATCTTGCCTGTTCCAGACTGGCTTTTTGAAAGATGTCTCTTAGTTATTAGTTTTTCGTAGGGTACTGCGCGCGCACCTTACCAATTACCCATTACCCGTTACTAAATTTTTGCCAAGCTTGCCAGAAAACATAAATCGATAACACTGCCAAGAGCGATCGAAAAGCTAAACTAACAATACGATCGGGCAATCTCGGCAAAAACCGCGTGCTCACCTGCGCGCCCAACAAACCGCCGCCGCCAAGAATTAACCCCACAACCCACAAAACATTCCCGCGCGCCGCGTGTCCCGCCGTCGCCGAAATTGCCGTGATGACGATGACGCCCAAGCTGGTTTGAATTGCGGTTTTAATGCTTTCTCCTAACAGCAAAATTTGCAGGGGAACCATAATTACGCCGCCGCCTACGCCGAACAAACCCGCTAATAAACCCGCCGCACTGCCGGTAGCAATTTTAGCAAAAGTTGGATGGAATATAATATTTGAATTATTGGGTAATTCGTGATTGGTAATTGGTAATTGAGCATTTTCTCCTTGTCCCGCTTGTCCTCCCAGTTCCCCTTGTTCTAGTTCCGCTTTCTTCTTAGCTGTCAGGCGCTTGCGAACTTCAATCAAATAAATATTCAGCCACAGCAACAGCCCAAAAGTAAGTAACAGCAAGTAAGGCGGAAAAATCCCCGCCAAATAAGCACCGATTTGTGCTGTAAGGACGGCTGGAAATCCAATGCCTGCGACTTGACTCAAGCTGAGGTAGCCCATGCGCCAATTCTGGATGCTGCCAGAAATAGCTGTAATGACGATCGACAAACCGCTAGTAGCAACCGCCTGCACCGGAGCGTAATTGAGAGCCACCAACAAAGGCACGAGCACCGTACCGCCGCCGATACCCAAAAATCCAGCTAGAATTCCGGCAAAAATTCCCGCCGCACCCAACATCAATAATTCAGTGATACTCATTAGTCATTAGTCAGTAGTCAGTAGTCAGTAGTCAGTAGTCATTAGTCAGTAGTCATTAGTCATTAGTCATTAGTCATTAGTCATTAGTCAGTAGTCATTAGTCATTAGTCATTAGTCATTAGTGAACAGTGAACAGTGAACAGTCAACAGTGAACAGTCAACAATCACCAATCAACAATCAAATTTTAAGAATCATTAGTCGTGCCGTCGGGCATAATTGCCCGCCTCAAATCTGCATCGCGGAAGTTAGTTCGATTGAGATTAGCATCAATCAAAACCGCTTCCACCAAAACCGCCCCGCTAAAATTAGACCAGCACAGCTTTGCCCGGTACAAATTAGCACCGCTCAAATTAGCTCTTGCCAGCGTTGACCAACTCACATTAGCAACTCTCAAATTAGCATTGCTCAGATTAGCGTCGGTGAGATTAGCTCCAACCATCGTTACTTGGCGCAAGTCTGCACCAGCCAAGTTGGCCCCGCTCACCATCGCCCCGCTGAGAATTGCCTGATTTAGGTTAGCTCTTTCTAAAAGCGACTCGCTGAGGATGGCATTTGTCAGGTTTACCGCTTTGAGAGTTGACCAACTCAAATTTGCCTTCATCAAATTAATGCGAATCATGCTAGCGTCGGTTAAGTTGGCCGCAAACAAATTCGCTTCGGTAAAGTTGGCTTCGGTCAAATTAGCTTCCGTCAAATTAGCCTTAGTCATGTTGACTTCTCTGGCCATTGATCCGCGCAGGTTGGCTCCCATCAGGTTAGCCCCGCTGAGATTGGCACGGCTCAAATCGGTACCGATGAGATTTGCTTCGCTGAGGTTGGCTTCCGTCAAGTCCACCCCTGCCAATTTCACCTCGCGCAAGTTCGCACCCGTCAGGTTAGCGCCTTTGAGGTTTGCGTCTTGGAAATTCGATCGGGTAAAGTTAGCCTCGCTGAGGTTTACCCCTTTTAAGTCGGCCCCGACGAGGTTAATCTCTCGAAAATTTCTTTCTCCGGCCGCATATTGCCTCAGAATTCGATCGGCCTCCATGTCATTCGCCTCGCAATTTTTTTTAAACGTTAGAGTGATGGGTGTTACCACATCATCCCAGATAACCACGGTATTCACTCTGCACGCTGTAGTATCTGTAGAATTTTTCCCTTGCTTTCGGGACACTGCTGTGCCACTCCCTCTTAAAGGGCCTGACCGAAGAACGAGCCCGCCGGGCCCCCGGCCCCGGCCGTGGGGATAAGTCGGTAGCGGTTTCAACCGCCTGAGCGTGTTTGATATAATTTGAGTAGCAAGTAAGAACAACCATCTACGTGAGGAATCATTCTAGTACGGAGGAATCCCGGCAACGGAGATATCCGCCTTTGATGCGGAATACTTAAAGGGCAAATAATGGCAGAGTGAGGAGCGTACCTATCTGGCTTTTGTGGTGGACAAAGACAAGCGAAAAAAAAATTGAAAGTAAGCGCAATTGCAACACCGCTGGTGCTGGTAGTTGTTTTGAGCGTCTAGGGGGACTTTTGCCTGTCCCTTTCAAGTTCGTCTTGAAGAATCCCCCGGCCCCGGCCGTGGGGAGTGTCAAAAATATCAACGCTTCTGAGAAAATTAAAATAGCGTAAAACTCTCGGCACTGGGCAGTCAACAGCCAGCAGCAAAGAAAAACAGACAACAGACAACAGAGAAAGGAAATTTTAAAATGCCTGAAAATTTGAGAAGCCAAGCTGTGACTGGGGGCGTGCAGCGCGCGCCCAACCGAGCAATGCTGCGGGCAGTCGGTTTTGGTGACGGCGATTTCACTAAGCCGATTGTGGGGATTGCCAACGGGTACAGCACAATTACGCCCTGCAATATGGGATTGAACGACCTCGCTTTGCGGGCTATTGCGGGTGCAAAGGAAGCTGGGGCGATGCCGCAGATGTTCGGTACGATTACTATCAGCGACGGGATCTCGATGGGAACTGAAGGGATGAAATATTCTCTGGTGTCGAGAGATGTGATTGCGGATTCGATAGAAACTGTTTGCAACGGCCAAAGTATGGACGGGGTGCTGGCTATCGGCGGTTGCGATAAAAATATGCCGGGGGCGATGATTGCGATCGCCCGCATGAACATTCCTGCTATTTTTGTTTACGGCGGCACGATCAAACCAGGACACCACAACGGACAGGATTTAACCGTTGTTAGCGCTTTTGAAGCCGTCGGCCAATTCAGCGCGGGCAAAATTGACGAAACAGAACTCAATGCAGTAGAACAAAAAGCTTGTCCGGGTGCGGGTTCTTGCGGCGGAATGTTCACGGCAAATACGATGTCGAGCGCTTTTGAAGTGATGGGCATGAGTTTGCCTTATTCTTCGACAATGGCTGCTGAGGATGCCGAAAAAGCTGACAGCGCTGCCGAATCTGCAAAAGTTATGGTGGAAGCTGTCCGCAAACAGTTGTTACCGAGCCAAATTTTGACACGAGCGGCCTTTGAAAATGCGATCGCGGTCATCATGGCAGTCGGCGGTTCAACCAACGCTGTGCTGCATTTATTGGCCATTTCCAATGCGATCGGCGTTGAGTTGTCCCTCGACGATTTTGAAACTATTCGAGCAAAAGTACCAGTGCTGTGCGACCTCAAACCCAGCGGCAAATATGTAGCAACCGATTTGCACAAAGCCGGCGGCATTCCTCAAGTAATGAAAATGCTGCTAGAACAGGGTTTACTGCACGGCGACGCGCTGACAATTACCGGCCAAACAGTTGCTGAAGTGTTAGCAGATATTCCAGCCGAACCCCGCACCGACCAAGATGTCATCCGCCCTTGGAACAACCCGCTTTACGCCCAAGGACATTTAGCAATTCTCAGGGGAAATCTGGCAACAGAAGGAGCCGTTGCTAAAATTACCGGCGTTAAAAAACCGCAAATTACCGGCCCTGCGCGCGTATTTGAATCAGAAGAAAATTGTTTGGAGGCAATTTTAGCGGGCAAAATTCAAGCCGGAGATGTGATTATCATCCGCTACGAAGGGCCCAAAGGCGGGCCGGGAATGCGCGAAATGTTAGCACCAACTTCGGCAATTATTGGCGCTGGTTTAGGCGATTCTGTCGGGTTAATTACTGACGGCCGCTTCTCTGGCGGAACTTACGGCATGGTTGTCGGTCACGTTGCACCAGAAGCACAAGTTGGCGGGACAATTGCTTTGGTAAAAGAGGGCGATTCGATTACGATTGATGCTCAAAATCGCTTGTTGCAGCTCAACGTTTCTGATGCAGAATTGGAGCAGCGGCGCGCTCTTTGGCAGCCTCCTAAACCTCGCTATACTAGGGGCGTTTTGGCTAAATATGCTAAGTTGGTTTCTTCTAGCAGTATCGGTGCTGTGACTGATTTGGGATTGGGTTAAAGTAGGAATTTTTGTAACCGCAGATGAAGGCCGACAAACGCAGATAAACGCAGATAAATAAAATCCTATCTGCGTTCATCTGTGTCCATCCCCTGATATCTGCGGTTACAAAATTCCAAATTAACTGCGCTGATTCAAAAAGCTGCCTGCCATCGACATGGCGTCAGTAATATCTACGCCGCCGTCTCTATCTGCATCTAAAGTAGGAATTTTTTTAACCGCAGATGAAGGCAGATAAACGCAGATAAACGCAGATAAAATCCTATCTGCGTTCATCTGTGTCCATCCGCTGATATCTGCGGTTTCAAAATTCCAAATTAACCGCGCTGATTCAAAAAGCGGCCTGCCATCGACATGGCGTCAGTAATATCTACGTCGCCGTCTCCATCTGAATCTAAAAATGTATTCAAAACGGGATTTCCGCCCTGGGCTGGGTTTTGGGCGTTGCTGCCGGTTTTTAGCAAATTCAGCACCAGCGGCACCAAAACAGGTATCATCGCCTGCACTGTGGCGTTATTCAAACCGGTTCTGTGGGCGATATCGTTCACTATCTGCGTCAGTTGGCCTGCGCCGAACAAACTCTGTACCGCTTGCGGATTGGGATTTGTGCCGCTAAATTGGTTGACAACTTGTTGAGCTTGTGCGTCTCCTGACTGCGAGCGCACGTTTTGCAATGCCGATCGCACGTATCCGCCCAAAACCGACATTGCTAGCTGAGTCGTGCCCGTATTGACGCCCTGGTTGCTGCTCAACTGCTCTACCGCACCGAGAATGTTGCCCAACTGATTGGGGTTTGCTTGTTGGTTGGGATTGTCGATCGCGCTCAAAATTTGGTCAAATAGTCCCATAATTTTCGCTCCGTACAGTGATTGCTCAACTTTAAATTATAGCAAATCCTGTTTTTCAAGATTATGGAAAATGGTTTTTATTTTGGTATTATCACTCATCTATTGGCGTAGCGACAGCCATTCAAGAAGCAATCTCATACCATTTTAGATTTGATTTAGGGGAGCATCTCCTATTTGTAAAAACACTTCTTCTGGCTCCTTCCTTCTTCCTTCTTCCTCTTTTCTCCTGGCTCCTGACTCCTGACTCCTAACTCCTATTTCTAGCGGAGGGCTGCTTTCATTGAGATGCTCCCGATTTTAGATTTTAGATTGGGAATGAATTATGACCTCAGAGTTGGGATCGCGGGCCTGCACTTGCCTTCTTTTTTGAAACTGGTTTCTCCTCTAACTTCTACTCCATGAATTACGGCGTAGGCGAGATATAACTCCGCTTCAAACATTTCTGCCGCTAATTCATCTTTTTTAAGCTGTTGCCACTTCCATTTAATTTGGTTCATTTGGGAACAATCTTCTGGCAATAAGAAGATATATAACCCCTGCTTCTCCCACTTTGACCATAACTGTTGGACTTGCCTTAATCGGTGTATTAAGCCCTTGTCTTGTACGATTGTGCTGAGCGTCCAAAAGGTTTAACCTAGTCTCTCTCAAGCGTTATAGTTTCCAAGTGATTCGCTGAGAAAATGCCAGAGTTTTTGTTCATTGCTTAATCCCACTACACGAGATATTGCTGGTAGTTTTTTACGCTTAATATCAGAAAATACCCACATGAAAGTAATTAAACGCCTCACAAATTCTCACTTCGGGAAGAGTGGTCTGTATGCTATGTATAATTCACAGTAATCGTCAACAAATTTTATCGTTACGGCGGGTTCTCCGAGATTCCACTTACTCCAGTAAATGGTTGAGGACACTTCCTGTTTTTATCATCTCATGAAAGTGATGAAAGAGCGTTACCTGAGAGTTACAGAATTTCCCTAAGTCATTTCCGATAAAAGCGAACAGTAAGTAAATATAATATTTAAAGAATGTCGTGCATCTAAGTAATTCTTCTCCGTACTAGGGATCGCCCCACGCTACGCTATCAGCTCACGTAAGTGTTTAAGGGGAAGTGTTTAAAAAAATAATCAGCAATAAAATCCTATAAAATCATGTTCATTCGTACTACGGCTCTCACTCCAATAGAACTCAAAACTGCCATCATCCGGGAGCCCTTGGTGGTTTCGCCCGATACGACGGTGATGGATGCGATCGCCCAAATGAGCGGCGTGCGATCGCTCTGCAACACCGCTAGAACGGCGGATGGTCAACTCGAAGACCTCCACATAGAGGCGCGATCGAGCTGCGTGTTGGTAGTGGAAAACGAGCAAGTGGTCGGCGTACTGACCGAGCGAGACATGGTGCGGCTGAGTGCCCAGCAGCGTTCCTTGGAGAATTTGGTGCTCCGGGAGGTGATGACACACCCCGTCGTCACCTTCCGCGAGTCCGCCTTCACCGATTTATTTTTTGCGATTAATCTGCTCCAACATCACCACATTCGCCATTTGCCCATCGTGGACGAGCTCGATCGCCTAGTGGGCCTAGTGACTCACGAAAGTCTGCGCCAAATATCTCGACCCCTCGACTTGTTGCGGTTGCGTATGGTAGCAGAAGTGATGACCCGCGAAGTGATTTGTACTGCGCCAGATTCTTCCCTACTGGCGATCGCCCAACTTATGGCAGAGCATCGCGTCAGTTCCGTGATGATTGTACACCCAGGCGGCATCTCTACTGAACCGCTACAAATGCCAGTGGGGATTCTCACCGAGCGGGATATTGTGCAATTTCAGGCCTTGGGCTTGAACATGGAAACCTGTCGGGCTGAGGCGGTGATGAGTACACCAATTTTTAAGGTTAAGCCAGAGGAGTCGCTCTTGACTGTGCAGCAGATCATGGAGCAGCGATCGATCCGTCGGTTGGCGGTGACAGGGGAGCTAGGAGAACTATTAGGCATCGTCACCCAGACCAGTTTGCTGCAATCCCTCAACCCGCTGGAGCTATACAAACTGGTCCAGAAGTGGGAAGAGAAGGTGGTGCGCCTAGAGGCGGAAAAGGTGGCGCTGCTGGCAAATCGCAACCTTGAGCTCGAGCAACAGGTGGAAACTCGGACAGCCGCTCTCAACACCAAGGTACAACGAGAGAAATTACTCGCAGACTTGGCCACCCAAATTCGCTCGTCCCTAAGCCTGCAAACGATTTTGGATACGACTGTGCAGCAGGTGCGGCAAGTGCTCGGCTGCGCTCGCGTCAATATTTGGCGGTTTGAAGCCGATCGGGAAATCGTTGTCGTGGCAGAATCCACCGACTCGTCCCTGTCTCTGTTGGGCCAACGGGTCAATGATACCTGCTTTAAGCAAGACAATCCTGAGATTTATCGTCAAGGACATGTTCGCGTCGTACCAGATATCTCCACAGCCAACATATCAGACTGTCATCGGCAGATGCTGATCCGCCTCCAGACAAAAGCCAAAATTTTGGTGCCGCTACTGTGTGGCGATGAGTTATGGGGCTTGCTCAATGCCAGCGAAAGCCAGCACGCCCGCGACTGGCAACCGGAAGAAGTCGAACTGGTACAAGCCTTATCAGTGCATCTGGCGATCGCCATTGGGCAAGCCACGATCCACCAAAAATTGCAGAAGGAACTAATCAAGCGACAGCGGATCGAAGCCACCCTGATCGAGAGCGAAGAACGCTACGCCGCCCTTGCGGCAGCCGCTCCGGTGGGGATTTTTCGCACCGATGGGGAGGGGCTATGCACCTATGTCAACGATCGCTACTTTCAGATCAGCGGACTCACACCAGGAGCCACTATCGGACAGGGATGGCAACGAGGAGTGCACTCCGACGATCGCCATTGGGTCATTGCCAAATGGGAGCAATTCATCCAAGGTAACGACTCTTTTGAACTCGAATATCGCTTTCAACGTCCCGACGGTGAAGTAACGTGGGTTTATGGGCAGTGCGTCCCCGAACTCGATGCCAATGGACATCGGAGCGGCTATATAGGCACCATTACCGACATTAGCGATCGCAAACGAACAGAAGCCTCCCTGCAAGAGAGCGAAGAACGCTACGCCACCCTAGTGGAAGTCGCACCAGTGGGGATTTTCCGCACCGATCCAGTGGGCAACTGCATCTATGTTAACGATCGCTGGTGTCAGATCAGCGGACTCACCCCAAAAGCCGCCATCGGGGAAGGATGGCGACAAGGGCTGCACCCCGAAGATAGCGACTCGATCGCGGTCGAATGGCAACAATCTGCCCAAGAAAATCGCCCCTTCCAGCTAGAATATCGCTTTCAACGTCCCGACGGTGCTG
This sequence comes from Microcoleus sp. D3_18a_C4, assembly GCF_036702415.1. Lineage (NCBI taxonomy): Bacteria > Bacillati > Cyanobacteriota > Cyanophyceae > Oscillatoriales > Microcoleaceae > Microcoleus > Microcoleus sp. D3_18a_C4. The sequence goes on from NZ_JAUBTI010000089.1 coordinate 10,826, forward strand.
TGGCGTGGGTATATGGGCAGTCCGTTGCCGAACTGGATGCAGACGGGCAAGTAGTCGGCTATGTAGGCGCTATTACAGACATTAGCGATCGCAAACTTGCCGAAACCGCCCTGATCCAGAGCGAAGCCCACAGCCGAGCCATATTAGCAGCAGTTCCAGACTTCATGTTTCGCATCGGTGCCGATGGTATTTATCGGGGGAGCGTGACAGCCAATCGTCAGCTCGACTTTCTCGGTACAGATTTCGATACCCCTGGTGTGGCGATGGTGGATATTATGTCAGGAGAAATTGCGACCCGACATCTACACCACCTAGAGCAAGCCTTACGCACAGGAGAACTGCAAGTTTATGAACAGCAGGTGCACGTTGGCCCGCGCCTGCAATATGAAGAGGTCAGAGTTGTCAAGAGCGGCGAAGATGAAGCCTTGTTTATGATTCGAGACGTTACGGCTCGCAAACAGGCCGAGCGACAACTGTACCAACTAAACCAACAGCTAGAAGCAAAAGTCGAAGAACGCACCCAAGAGCTTTGGCAAGTCAACAGCCTGCAACGCGCCATCCTCGATGGTGCTGATTACTCCATCATCTCCACTGACCCAACTGGCATCATCCAGACCTTTAATGCTGGAGCCGAAAGGATGCTCGGTTACAGTGCGGCAGAAATAGTGGGCAAAGTCACGCCTGCACTCATCCATGATGCAAACGAGGTAATTGACCGGGCATCCTCACTATCTGCCGAACTAAGGCAACATATTCCCCCCGGCTTTGAGGTTTTTGTTGCCAAAGCACGCCAAGGTATTCTCAGCGAAGAAGAGTGGAGCTATATCCGCAAAGATGGCTCTCGATTTCCTGTGTCGCTATCCATCAGCACCCTCAAGGATGTCAATCAACAAATTATCGGCTTTTTAGGCATCGCCAAAGATATTAGCGATCCCAAACGTGCAGAAGCAGAACTACAGAAAGTATCGGATCGCCTCGCTTTGGCGCTCAAATCAGGGGCGCTCGGCTGTTGGGAATGGGACATTGGACAAAATACCCTGTTTTGGGATGAGCGGATGTACGAACTCTATGGAGTCACTAAATCCTCTGATAGTCGTTTGGTCTACGACATTTGGGTAAACGGGCTACATCCTGATGACCGCAACTCTAACGACACATTGATCCGCCAAGCCGTATTAGGACAGGCAGAATTTGATACTGAATTTCGAGTGTTGCATCCCGATGGCAGCATCCACTTTATTAAAGCTTATGGAGTGGTGGCGCGAGATGCCCAAGGCAATCCCCAGAGCATGATTGGGGTTAACTTTGATATTAGCGATCGCAAACAAGCTGAACTCGAACGACAGCAGTTAATTCAAGAATTATCAGCCTTTAAACAGGCCTTGGATCAGTCTGCCGTTGTGGTCATTACCGATCGCGAAGGGGTGATATCCTACGTCAACGATCGCTTCTGTGCGAGGTCTGGCTACTCCCGCGATGAACTCATGGGCAAAACCCATCGCCTAGTCAACTCTGGCTATCATCCCCCTGCATTTTTCCAAGATTTGTGGCAGACCATTACTAGCGGTCAGGTTTGGCGCGGTGAAATTTGCAACCAGGCAAAAAACGGTAGCCTGTACTGGGTTGCCAGCACCATTGTCCCCTTTTTGGACGAAGGCGGGCGACCTTTTCAGTATCTAGCCATTCGCTTCGACATTACCGATCGCAAGTTGGCCGAAGCCACGCTTCGGCAGGAAAATACTTTCCGTCAACAAATTGTAGAAAACATGACAGAAGGGCTGTGCGTTTTCCATCAAGTTGAGGAGTTTCCCTTTGTCCGCTTCACAGTCTGGAATCAGCAAATGCAAACGATTACGGGTTACACCTTAGAAGAAATTAACCGTCTGGGGTGGTATCACAGCTTGTACCTGAATGATCAAGAATCTCAAAAACAGACGATCGCCGACCTGAAAAAGATGCGACAAAGGGGCAACTTCATCGCTCAGGAAAGGGAAATCCGGCGCCAAGATGGACTGTGCCGCACTATCTCCTTTTCCATCTCTATCCTATCGATGGATGATGAACATCTCTATGTGCTTTGCCTGATCCAAGACATTACTGAGCGTCAACAGACAGAGCGAGAAAATGGCCTGTTGAAAGAACGCCTCGAATTTCTTCTAGCCTCCAGTCCCGCCATGATCTATAGCTGTAAGCCCTATGGCGACTATGACGCAACCTTCATGAGCAAAAATATCGAAGCCATTTTGGGCTACACAGCAGAAGAATTTTTATCGACACCTGGGTTCTGGGCTAACCATCTTCACCCAGAAGATGCCCCTAGAGTTTTTACACATATATCGGCTCTCTTTGAACACAATACTCATCAGCATGAATATCGATTTTTGCATCGCGATGGTCACTACGTTTGGCTACGGGATGAGCTGCGTCTGCTGCGAGATATCGAAGGCAAGCCAATCGAGATTGTTGGCTATTTTGCAGATATTAGCGATATCAAACAAACCGAAGAAACCCTAAAAATACAACTGGCGGCAATTGAGGCGGCGATCGACGGCATTGCGATTATGCAAGGAGAGACCTACCTCTATGTGAATCAAGCCCATCTAACACTGTTTGGCTACGAACATCCCCAAGAACTGCTGGGCAAAACCTGGAAACTTTTGTATTCCCAACAGGAGTTAGAACGGTTTGAGCGGGAAGTCTTTCCGGTGCTGGGGCGCGATCGCGCTTGGGAGGGAGAGGCGATCGCCACCCGCAAAGATGGCTCTACCTTTGCCGAAGGGCTATCCCTCACCGTCACAGAGGATGGATTATTGATTTGTGTATGCCGGGATATCAGCGATCGCAAACAGATCGAAGCCCAATTAGCAGAGAGTGAAGCTAAATTCCGGCGGCTGGTAGAAGGGGCTAATGATTTGATCTGGTCATGCGAACCCGATGGCATACTCACTTATTTGTCACCGCAATTCAAGACCATGTTTGGCTGGGACGAGAGTGAATGGATTGGTAAGCCGTTTAGTTCTCTGGTGCATCCAGACGATCGCCCTTTGGTGGTGACTGATTATCGGGAGAATATCAAATTTGGTAAAAAGTCAAGTGATTATGAGTTCCGAGTTCGCCACCGAGATGGCAATTATGTCTGGGTGAGAAGCAGTCCCACACCCGTTATAAATGCTGAAGGGGAATTGATTAGCATCCAGGGAATTTTATCGGATATCAGCGATCGCAAACAAGCTGAACTCGCCAGGGAAAGCAGTGAAATCCGCTTCCGCCGGGTGTTTGAGTCCAGTGTGAGCGGCATGATATTTGCCGATTTTCAGGGGAACATTATCGATGCCAACGATCGCTTCTTACAGATGGTTGGCTACACGAGGGAGGAACTAAATGCGGGGCTAATTCATTGGGATGCCATGACCCCCCCCGAATATGCCCACGCTGATGTTGTAGCGATGGAGCGCGTGATGCAGGATGCCTCCAGCGAGCCCTGGGAAAAGGAATACTACCGTAAGGATGGCAGCCGCCTTTCTGTCCTGATGGGAGCCGCACTTCTTCCAGGCTCAGACGCTCAAACTATTTGTGTATTAGTAGACATCACCGAGCGCAAACAGGCCCAGAAGGCTTTGCAGGAATCTCAGCAGTTTCTGCAAACCGTACTCGATACCATCCCGCTTTCGGTGTTTTGGAAGAATCGAGAGTCGGTTTTTTTAGGATGCAATCAGCAGTTTGCCAAAACTCTAGGCTTGGCATCTACGACTGAAAGTATAGGTAAAACAGATTTAGATATTTGCCACGTAGAAGTCGAGGCGAACGATTATTGTGCGATGGATCGGCGGTTAATAGAAACGGGTGAAGCTATATTAGGGCTCGAAGAAACGCTAACCCTACCCAATGGTAAACCAATATTTATCGAAACCCACAAGGCTCCCCTGCGAGACTTCTCAGATAATGTTATTGGTCTGGTAGGCACGTTTCAGGATATCACCGATCGCAAAGAATCCGAAGCGAGATTGCAACAACAAGCAAAACAGGAACGTTTGCTGGGAGCGATTACTAAACGGATGCGATCGTCTCTGCATCTCGACGAGATTCTCAATAGCACTGTTGAGGAAATCCATCAGCTCTTGCAATCAGACCGAACGCTGGTTTATCGGGTTTATCCTGAAGGAGCGGGGGCTGCCATTGCTGAATCTGTTTCGCCAAATACGTCTAAGCTCCTGAATATCCTCTTCCCTGAAGAGGTTTTCCCCGAAGAGAACTACGATCGCTATATCCAAGGAAGAGTTTATGCCCTCAACGATAGGGAAGATGAAAACGAGTCAATCTTACCCTGCTTGGTTGAATTCCTCGCAGAAATCCAGGTCAGAGCCAAACTCGTAGTTCCAATTATTCAGAATCAAATCCTCTGGGGATTGCTGATTGTTCATCAATGCGATCGTCCGCGCCAATGGCAAGAGTGGGAAATCAATTTACTTAAACAAATTGCTAACCAATTAGCGATCGCCATTCAGCAATCTTACCTCTACGAACAGGTACAATCAGAACTGGCTATCCGCAAGCAAACAGAAAAGGCGATCGCTTTACAACTGCAACGGCAGCGAACTTTGGGAGAAATCGCCCAGCAAATTCGCGAATCGTTGGATATTAAGCAAATTTTGGCGACTGTGACACAGCAAGTCAAAGAAATCTTGCAAGGCGATCGGATCATCGTAATCCGGCTATTTGACAATGGCAGAAGTCAAATAGTTGAAGAATCTGTGTTGACCGAGTTTCCCGCGCTCAAAAACCTTCACTGGGACGACCAACTGTGGTCTCAAGAAATCCTCAACCACTATTGCCAGGGCAAGCCCCGTATCGTCCCCGATATAATGACCGATATGGGGACTAATTGCTTGGTGGAATACGCAAGCGTTGGTGAAGTCAAGTCCAAAATGGTTGCACCTATCCTGCAAGAAGTCCGAGGCAGCGAAAGCCATAGAGGGGTTGCCGCTGGGCAAACCAACAAGCTCTGGGGGGTTTTAGTTGTCCATGCTTGCCGAGAAAAGCGAGTCTGGCAAGAGTCTGAAGCGCAACTCCTGCAACAAATTGCTAACCAGTTGGCGATCGCGGTTCAACAAGCTAGCCTATTTGAGCAGTTGCAGCAAGAACTCACCGATCGACAACAAGCCCAGCAGCAACTCACCGAGCGCAACGAACAACTGGCAGTCTCTAACCAAGAGCTCGCCCGTGCTACCCGTCTCAAAGACGAATTCCTAGCCAACATGAGCCACGAACTCCGCACGCCCCTTAACGCCATTCTGGGCATGAGCGAGGGGCTACAAGAGCAAGTATTTGGCATCGTCAACGAACAACAAATCAAAGCTTTACAAACCATCGAGCGCAGTAGCTCTCACTTGCTAGAGTTAATCAACGACATTTTGGATGTCGCCAAAATTGAATCCGGTCAAATGGAGCTCGATTGCACCCCAGTTTCAATCAATCATCTCTGTCAATCCAGTCTGCCATTTATTAAACAACAAGCCCTGCAAAAACGCATCCAGCTAGAGATTAAAGTCCCACCCAATCTGCCCGACTTATTGATTGATGAACGGCGGATGCGCCAAGTCTTGATCAACCTGCTCAATAACGCGGTAAAATTCACTCCTAACGGAGGACGCATCACCCTAGAAGTCAGCCGTCAACAGCGCCGGGCCGACCCAGATTCTGCCGATTCCCCACCCCATTTTTTGGTCAAAGAGACTCTGCGAATTTCTGTCATCGATACAGGTATTGGTATTGCCCCAGAACATATCAACAAACTGTTTCAGCCCTTTATCCAAATCGATGGCGCCCTGAATCGTCAATATCAGGGGACAGGCTTGGGGCTTGCCCTGGTGAAACGCATTGTCGAACTCCACGGCGGGCAGGTGTTGCTCACCAGCACTGTGGGTGTAGGAAGTTGCTTCACGATCGAATTGGAGGGCAGGCACGGGGGCATCGAATTGGAGGGCAGGCACGGGGGCACTGCCCCTACTGGTGCGCCCTCCTCTGTTGCCCTGGAATCCCAGACAGAGCCCCGCATCGAACCCAGCGAACCCGAACAGGGAGGCTCTCCCTTAATCTTGCTGGCGGAAGACAACGAAGCCAATATCACTACGATTTCGAGCTACCTGAAAGCTAAAGGCTATCGCATTCTCTTGGCTAAGAATGGAGAAGAGGCGATCGCCCTGGCCAAGTCGGAAAACCCCAATCTAATTCTGATGGACATTCAAATGCCTGGTATGGATGGTCTAGAAGCTATGCAGCATATTCGCTGCGATCCAAACTTAGTCGATCTGCCGATCGTTGCCCTAACTGCCTTAGCCATGACGGGCGATCGCGATCGTTGCCTTGCCGCCGGGGCCAATGATTACCTCACCAAACCCGTCAAGCTGAAGCAATTGGCAAGCACTATTCAACAACTTTTAGCTTCTAAGTAAGTAAGGATAAGCCGTGAAAATACCATCCGTTTTGATCGTTGACGACGATCCCAATAATTTTGATGTAATTGAAACCCTCTTGAGCGAGCAGGATTATCAATTGCATTACGCTGCCAGCGGGCAAGAAGCGATCGCATCCCTCGACATATTTGAGCCTGACCTTATTTTGCTGGATGTGATGATGCCAGGAATAGATGGCATCGAAGTTTGTCGGCAAATCAAAGCCATGTCAAAATGGCAAGCCGTTCCCATCATTATGGTGACAGCATTAAACTCAAAATCAGACCTTGCCCGTTGTCTCACTGCCGGCGCTGACGACTTCATTAGTAAACCTGTAACTGCTATTGAACTGCGTGCCAGAGTTCACTCCATGCTGCGAATTAAGCACCAGTATGACGACCTGCAAAACTTACTCAAATTGCGGGAAGATATGGTTAAAATGGTAGTTCACGATTTACGCAATCCCCTGGCTGGTATCTTGCTTGGCTTGGAACTCCTAACAAGCATAGAGTATCCTAGAGAACAACAACAAACCCAACTGGAGAGAATTTACTCCTCAGCACAAGCAATACAGCTATTAATTGATGATTTATTGCAAATTGCTTTACTCGAAGCAGGTGAAAATCGTCTCAATTACACAGAGGTTTATTTGTGCGCTCTCGTAAATTCTGCCATATCAAACTTTGAAGCAATCGCTGCTAAAAAAAATCAGTTGCTGGTCGCTCAGTTACCTGAAGAAACCAGTAGGAAAATCTCGGTTGATGCTACCCTGATACATCGAACGCTGGATAATCTTCTCTCGAATGCCATTAAGTTTTCCCCACGCTATAGTCAAATCATAGTGAATGTAGAATTCCTCACATCTGGCCATGCCAAAATCCAGGTTATCGACTCTGGGCCGGGTGTTCCTGATACATTGCGCCACAAGATTTTTGCGAAATACGAGATTGGAAATCTGATGTCGGATGTCTCTCAAATAGGGTTGGGTTTAGCTTTCTGCAAAATGGTCGTTGAGGCACATGGGGGCGAAATTGGTGTGAGAAGCAACAAACCAAAAGGTGCCATTTTTGAAATCACTTTGGCAGCATAGCTGACGGCTATCACCTGAAATCATAAAACTTTCTAAATTATTGGAGTCCTTACAATTATGTCTCAATTCTCTATCTTAATTGTTGATGATGAGCCGGATAACTTTGATGTGATTGAAACCCTGTTATCGGAGCAGGATTATCAATTGCATTATGCTGCCAGCGGGCAAGAAGCGATCGCATCCCTCGATATATTTGATCCGGCTCTTATTTTGCTGGATGTGATGATGCCGGGAATAGACGGCATCGAGATTTGCCGGCAAATCAAAGCCATGCCAAAATGGCAAGCCGTTCCCATCATTATGGTGACAGCATTAAACAGAAAGTCAGACCTTGCCAACTGTCTAACTGCCGGAGCCGACGACTTCATCAGTAAACCTGTAAATGCTATTGAAATGCGTGCTCGCGTGCATTCAATGCTCAGAATCAAGCAACAGTATGATAATATCCAGAACTCATACCACATCCAAGAAAATATCATCTATGTCTTGGAAAGCACCCTCAATGAGCTGCGTGGCAACTTAGCTTCTAGTCTATCCCACGAACTGAATACGCCCCTCAATGGCATTTTAGCCACGATCGGGTTGCTCAAGGACGATATCGAAGACATGGATATCGCCGAAATCCGTGAGATGTTAGGGTGGGCCGATTTATCTGCCCGTCGCCTAGAAAAATTAACGAAAAAATTCCTGATTTATTTAGAATTAGAACTATCGGCAAGTCGCCAGCACAAGATCGAATCTGCCCGGACTCTATTTTCAGCTTCCGCCATTGAAGCCGAGTTGAAATACCAGGCTCAGAGCGTCAACCGTAGCAACGATATGTTGTTCACTCTTGAGGAAGCGGAGCTCGCTCTATCAGAGCGATATCTATCAACGATACTCCATGAATTAATTGATAATGCACTGAAATTTTCCTCACCAGAGACAACCATTAAAGTTAGTAGTCAAGTCGTAGGGGAGATGCTGCATTTATCTGTACATGACTCGGGGCAGGGCATGACAGAAGAGCAAATTGCTAAAATTGGTGCCTTCATGCAGTTTGAGCGCAAGAGCTATGAGCAGCAGGGCACCGGTATCGGCTTAAAAATTGTCCAGAAAATTGTCGAACTGGCAGGAGGAGAGTTCTCAATTACCAGTATCTATAAAAAGGAAACTACGGTACATCTCACTCTGCCGATTGTCCGCAATTAGCATGAGTTTTTATATCATACCAATTTTTTATGAGGCTGCATAGAATCCGATCCCCTGTTACATACTGGCGAATTTTCCCACCGACTTACTAATGTTATCGTGCAAGCGACAATTGCAGATTCCGGCGCGATCGCACTTTATCTGCACCCGCTACCACTAAAACCCCGCAAATCGCGCCCGCAGTGCGACAGAATCGGGATTTGCGGGTTCGCGCAGTACGATCCTCTTCGTTGGCGTAGCCCCCGTAGGGGCGGGCTTCGCTAACGGGCGCTTCATCAGTTCGGAATTCTCAGGAGAATGTAAAAATCAAAGCAGAACCCTTTTATTTGCCACTCCCCTCATGCCTTTGCCGCGCCTGTTAACCTTAATTGCTGCTTTCTGCCTCACCCTGGGGCTGATTATTGGGCTGGTGAGTTCCTTAACAGGGCTTTACAGTCAAGTTGCGTGGTCTGCTTCTCCGCTGCTGGCTAATTTGCTGATTTTCCTGATAATTGTACTTTTGGGAACGCTAATTTTTGCGCTGGTTTACTATTTTAGGCTGCTGCAACGGCCTCAGAAAGTTAAGGGAAAACGGCCGATTACTCCGAAGATTCCTGTTGTGAAAAGTGAAGCAGCTTCGGAAAATCTTAAAGCAATTCGGCAACAAGTCGATCGCATTCAAGATGAAGTAGCGCGGCAAGCTTTGCTGTTGAGAGCCCGCGAAATTGAAGCTAGCATGGCGAGGGGCAGCGTTCGAGTAGTTGTTTTCGGCACCGGTTCTGCGGGCAAAACTTCCGCTGTGAATGCGCTGGTGGGGCGGATGGCGGGACAGGTGGGCGCGCCGATGGGAACTACCGAAGTTGGGGAAACTTACACTCTGAAATTGAAAGGAATCGATCGAGAATTAGCAATTACGGATACCCCAGGCATCTTGGAAGCGGGAGTTGCGGGAACTTACAGAGAGGAATTGGCGAGGCAGTTGGCGGCGAGGGCAGATTTGATCTTATTTGTTTTGGACGGCGATTTGCGAAAATCCGAGTACGAACCGCTGCGGACTTTGGCGGAAATTGGCAAAAGGTCGATCGTGGTTTTTAATAAAGTTGACCTTTATCCCGACACCGACAGAGATGAAATTCTCGATCGACTGCGGCAGCGAGTCAAAGGCTTTGTATCAGCAATGGATGTAGTCGCCATTAGCGCCAATCCGCAAAAAGTTGTACTAGAAGACGGCACAATTTTTCAGCCATACCCGGATATTATGCCATTAATTCGGCGCGTCGCTGCGATTTTGCGAGCTGAAGGCGAAGACTTAATTGCGGACAATATTTTGCTGCAATCTCAGCACTTGGGAGACCAAGCCCGCAAGTTAATTGACGCTCAAAGAAGGCGGCAAGCTGATAAAGCAGTAGAGAGATTTCAGTGGATCGGAGCCGGAGTAATTGCCGTAACGCCTTTGCCAGTTGTGGATTTGTTAGCGACAGCAGCAGTTAACGCTCAAATGGTAGTAGAAATTGCCAAGATTTACGGCTGCGAATTAAATATCGATCGGGCGAAAGAATTGGCATTGTCTCTAGCAAAAACCCTAGCCAGTTTGGGAATAGTTGAAGGTGTAATTCAAGTAGTGTCAAGGGCGCTGCAGTTAAGCGTAGCCGGGTTTGTACTTGGCAAAGCAATTCAAGCAGTCAGTGCGGCTTATTTAACCAGAATTGCTGGTAAAAGTTTTATTGAATATTTCCGCCATGACCAAGATTGGGGCGATGGTGGCATCACCGAAGTCGTGCAAAGGCAGTTTCAGTTAAATCGGAAAGACGAGTTTGTAAAAGCATTTGTCAAAGATGCGATCGCCCGCGTTGTCGAACCTCTGAACATTTATCAGCAGGAATCGGAACCCGAATTAGAAATGTCAGCGGAATTGGAACCAGAAATAGAACCAGAATCCTTGTATCCGCCGCCACAACAAGACGATTGGGAAACTTACAGCAACAAACGAAACGATGAGTGGTAATTGGGAATTGGGAATGGGGAATTGGGCATTGGGAATTGGGAATTGGGCATTGGGCATTGTCAACTATCAACTAAGAGGGCGGGCACAGGGGCACCGCCCCTACCAACTGTCAACTGTCAACTGACTAATTTCGCCCCACCAACAAATAAACCATCATTTCTCCTTTACCTTTAATCTCAACAGCACCGCGCCTTTTAAACAAAAACTTCTCTTTTAAACGATCGTAAACCGCAGCAGTCACCTGAATTTCCCCCGGAATACCGCTTGATTCCATGCGCTGAGCAACATTTACTGTATCCCCCCACAAATCGTAACTAAATTTAGTTAAACCAATGACTCCCGCCACCACCCCACCAATATTTATCCCAATGCGGAGACTAAAGTTGTGATTGTTTTTGACATTGAAGCTAGCGAGAGCAGCTTGCATATCTAGTGCCATTTGGGCAATGGCAAAGGCGTGATTTTCCTGCGGTTCCGGCAAACCGCCAACTACCATGTAAGCGTCACCCATAGTTTTGATTTTCTCCAAACCGTGACGTAACGATAACTCGTCAAATAGACTAAAAATTTGATTCAGAACTTTCACCGTTTCTGCCGCAGTTTTTTGAGAGGCAAAATTCGTAAATCCCACCAAATCGGCGAATAAAACGCTGACATCCGAAAAGCTGTCAGCAATTATGCTTTGCCCCTCCTGCAAGCGCTCTGCAATCGATTTGGGCAAAATATTTAATAGCAATTCTTCAATTTTTTCTTTCTGAGACTGGGTTGTTTCCAACAGCAACCGCGTTTCCATTTCTGCGTGTTCCCGATAGGCGATTTCCTGCTGTAACATCAGATTGTTCTCCCTCAGTTGCAACTCTAGTTCCCGCAGCCGCAATTGATTTTCTACCCTAGCTATCACCTCTACGGTTTGAAAAGGTTTAGTAATGTAGTCCGCCCCGCCAGCATTAAAGGCTTTCACCTTCTCAGAAGCTTCTACCACAGCACTCAGAAAAATAATGGGAATGCCACAAGTGCTAGCGGTAGCTTTCAAGCGACTGCAAACTTCATAGCCATCCATATCGGGCATCATAATATCCAGCAAAATCAAGTCAGGCTGAGCCAAATCCACAGCATCGAGTGCCTGTTGCCCGCTAGATGCAGCTTCTACTTTATAGCCTTTCCTGGATAAGATCAGCTCCAGTAACAATAAGTTGTTAAGACTGTCATCCACAATTAAAACACGGCCCCTTAATTTTTCTGAAGATGGTTGATTCATGGGCTGGCTACGGGCTTAGTTAAACTTAATAAAATTAAGATTTGTTTAAATTTATAAATTACGCACCGGTGCGTCCCAACCTATTTTTTTTCACGGAAAGACGCATTGCCGAAGGCAAGCAAGAGGAAAAAAAACAGGTTTGTGAGGGCATGATTGCCTCCTCAACTCTAATTTATTATACTAATTTGTCAAAACCGCGAAAGCTGGGGCTAAAACTTCATATTGCGGATAAATTCGATCGCCTTGGGCGTCGATTGATGGACTGGCGAATTGATTCACTGCTTGCGGGCGGTTTTGAAACCAAAAATATCCCACCAGCCCCACCGCTGCAATTGGCACTACAAAAGACAAAAGAGACTACCCGGACACTTTGCAGGGATAATTTGCCCGAAATTATGACAAGAGTTGGATTCAAAAGTACGATCGACATCTTGGGCGGTTGAGAAATGGGCGTGATTTTTTAATCTGATGCTCCCTGAGTCTCCAGTGCCGCATTATATTAAGAAATATAACAATATTTTTACAGATGGGGGAGACTCCGGGGGGAGCAAGTCAATCGATTTTAGATTTTAGATTTTAGATTTTAGAATTGAAGCATTGACTTGCGCGAGATAAATTCGGGGGTTCCTTTATCGGATACAGGTTTTTTATTTCTGGACGGATGAATCACGTGGCGGGTATCCTGGATGCTTGATTGTCAAACCGAGCGATCGGATCGAACACAACTTTGATAAGATGTAAGATTGACAACAAAATTTGCTATTGTGCGTCCGGGTAAAAACAATGAGCGATCGACCAATTATTCTCGGTATTGTCGGAGACAGCGCAGCGGGCAAAACCACCCTGACGCGGGGAATTGCCCAAGTATTAGGGCCTGAAAATGTCACTGTGATTTGCACTGACGACTATCATCGCTACGACAGAAAGCAGCGGGCCGAAATCGGAATCACAGCATTGCATCCCGACTGCAATCACCTCGACATCATGCAGCAGCACCTCAGCCTGCTGCGTACCGGACAAGCAATTCTCAAACCCATCTACAACCACACGACAGGTACATTCGACCCACCGGAATACATCAAGCCCAGCAAATTTGTAATCGTTGAAGGTTTGCTGGGTTACGCAACCCGAACAATCCGCGATTCTTACGACGTAAAAGTGTATCTTGCTCCTCCCGAAGAATTGCGAGCTCAGTGGAAAGTTAAGCGCGATGTCATGAAGCGCGGTTATACTGAAGAACAGGTGCTTGCAGAAATAAAAAAACGCGAACCGGACTCTGAAGACTTCATTCGTCCTCAGCGCAAATCGGCCGACGTTGTAGTTAGTTTTTACCCGCCAGAAGCGGACAATCAATCGAATTTGAACGTCCGTTTAGTTCTCAGACCGACAATTCCTCACCCTGATTTTACTGAAATTTTAGGTCGAGGCAGCGAGAGTTTTAAACCTGCAATTCGCTTGGGACTCGATCGGGATATGGGCAAACCAGTTGACGTTTTGGAAGTAGACTCCCACGCTACCAGCGAGCAAGTAAACGAACTGGAAATGATGTTGTGTAGCGAGTTGCCACACCTGCGGGGATTTTGCTCCGCCCAAGGCAACCCGGAAATTGGCAAACTTATCGGCACAACGGGCGAAGTTTTGCAAAGTTACCCGCTAGCTTTGACGCAGTTGCTAGTTGCATATCACATGATGAAAGCAATTCATGTCTATTAGTTAGTTGGCAGTTGGCAGTTGGCAGTTGTTGGTTGTTAGTTGTTGGTTGTTATTGCAAGGATTAATAACCAATAACCAATAACCAATAACTAATGTAGTCGCAAAGTCGGGTTAGCAGTGCCTAATTGCTGAAGTGGCATGGAGACTGGCAACTGACTTTGAGGTGCAGGCAGCATTTCGCCTCGGAAGTCGAGGAGGGTGACGAGCAGCAGGTAGGCTACTGCTAAAATGATAGAAATCACCCCAGTGATAATAGCAACAAGTTTTGAACGATCCATATTCAGCAAATTTTAAGTGCAGCTAATATTAGTTTAACATTAAAAAGAGCGATTATTACTGAACTTATGCCATAGAATATAATCAGGTGCTACTTATTTCGCTTACGAAAATGGAACCTCTTATAGATGCGCCAACTTCCACCGAGATGCCCGGAGCTACCCCAGTGGTGGAAACATTTAATCTGGGGAAGTTCTACCGTACCGGCTTCTGGATGAATGAAAAAATTGAATCGCTCAAAAATTGCACTCTGACTGTCTCTGAGGGGGAAACTTTTGGGTTGTTAGGGCAAAATGGAGCTGGGAAAACTACGCTGCTGAAAACTTTGCTGGGTATAGTGCGGCCGACTTCTGGCAGGGCGCTGCTGTTGGGGAGGCCTTTGGGCGATCGCACCGTGAAGCAGCGAGTCGGCTATTTGCCAGAAAATCCCTATTTTTACGATTATCTCACGGGCTGGGAATTCTTGCAATTTGCAGCGGGGTTATTTCAAATTCCCCCCTCAATTCAGCGACAGCGAATTCCGAATTTGCTAGACTTAGTTGGGCTATCTCAATCGGCGGCAATTAAAAAACAGTTGCGCCAGTATTCTAAGGGCATGCTGCAACGGATCGGCATGGCTCAAGCTTTGATTAACAATCCCGATGTGGTATTTTTAGATGAGCCGATGTCTGGTTTAGATCCGATGGGACGCTATCAGATGCGGGAGATAATTTTATCGCTGAAAAATCAAGGAAAAACAATTTTTTTTAATTCGCATATATTGTCTGATGTGGAGAAGATTTGCGATCGAGTGGCAATTTTGGCGAAGGGTGAGTTAATCTGCATTGGTGCGATCGACGAACTCTTGGGTAATACTGAAACTTACCGGGTTGAAGGTAGGGGCGGGCACTTGAATATCCTGCAAAAATGGATACCGGATATGGAAGTTGATGATGATTTGTGGTACGGTCATTTGCAGGGCGATCCGAAGGAGTTTCTTTCTAGTCTGAGCGGTACGGGAGGGCAGCTAATTGGGATGAATTTGGCTAAGCCTAGTTTGGAAGAGTTTTTTATGCAGCAACTGCAAGAAAGAGGGATTTATTCTAGTGGTTGAAGTATCTTAAAAGAGGTAGATTGGGATTGATGGTGGCGCGGGGGCGGGTTTATGAGATTGTGGGTTTTTGGCAATTATTGTCGGTGAACCCGCCCCTACAGATTTATTGACAATAATGCAATATATAGCTCACATTTTGCACCATTTTTCTGCCTCCTGTAGGGGCGGGTTCACCAACAGATTTAACGGGTATAGACAGGTGAAATAAACCCGCCCTCCAGGTTTTTATCGTTATTTTGAAAGAGGTAGATTGGGATTGATGGTGGCGCGGGGGCGGGTTTATAATATTGTCGGTTTGTAATTGCTCAACCCCCTTGACAAGAGAACGAGATAGACATTAGATAAAGGAATGAAAAAACTCCCTGACCTAAAACAACTATCGGACGAGGCAAAAGACGCCTTGATAGTAGATCTATGGCAGGAAATCGAAAAACTACGCTCCGCATTAGCCACTTACTCTTCAAAGTCAGACTCATCCCCCGCTAAAACCAGCAAAAATTCCAGCACTCCACCATCGAAAGGATTCAAGCCCAACATCAAGCCATCAAAAATAGAAGGGGTCAAAAGACAAAAAAGCGTAGGCAGAGCAGGAGGGGGAAGACACCTACATCTCGAACCCGACCAAATCATTATCGCAAGAGTGAAAAATTGTCCCGAGTGTGGAGAAACAGTCACTGCCAGAGCCCAAAAATTGCAATCCGTCTATGACAAAATAGAACTACCACCAATTCGCCCGATCGTAACGCGCATAGAACGTTATAGCGGTCGCTGCGCCTGTTGTCAAACCGAGTATCTTGCCCCCGTACCCGCAGGAATGGAACCGGGTTCACCATTTGGCAGTTCAATTCAAAGCCTGGTTACGTATCTGCGCTACACTCATGCGATCGGCTACGAACGGCTGTCGGGAATCTTGGCGGAAGTTTTTGGACTCAAGATATCCGAAGGAGCGATCGCCAACCTCTTAAGTACCGTCAAAACCAGTTTAGACGATCGAGTAAATCAAATACTACAACGATTGCGACAAGCAAAATTAATCTGCTCGGATGAAACCAGTGCCAGAGTGAACGGACACAACCAATGGGAGTGGGTATTTCAGAACCAGGATATTTGCTTGCACGTCATCCGCCCGAGTCGAGGAACTGGGGTAATTAACGAAATTCTGGGAGAGCATCGCCCACAGGTGTGGGTGTCAGACTTATTTAGCGCTCAAAAAAATCACCCAGCAGAACAATGGCAAGTGTGTGAGTGCCCATCAACTGCGGGATTGCCAATATGCCATTGATGCAGGAGACAGGATTTTTGCCAAGGGCGATGAAGAGGTTATTATTAAGGGCTTTTGTCATCCATCGACGACGCGACAGGATGGACGAGGCTAAGCTGGAGCGATATCGCAGCAATTTACGGGAAAGATTAACCAGAATTTTGAGTTTAGCACCACATCAGCCGGATGGTGTCCGGTTACGAAAACGCTATGGCGAGCTGATGGATAATTTGTTCTTATTTCTGGAAGATGTGACAATTCCACCTACAAATAATTCTAGCGAACAAGCGATTCGGATGAGCGTGATATTTCGTCGCGTGACTAATTGCTTTCGTTCCGAATGGGGGCGAGATTTATTTGCGGCGGTTCGTTCAGTTGTCAATACTGGTAAAAGGCAGGGCTTAACTGCTTATCAAGCTATTCAACAAGCCCTCTCTATTCATGGCTCCCTTTTTTCCCCTAGTTGAGCAATTACGTCGGTTTTTGGCAATTATTGTCGGTGAACCCGCCCATACAGAGTTATTGAAAATGGTGCAATATATCAGTTTAATATTACATTATGCACCATTTTCATACATCCTGTAGGGGC
>NZ_JAUBTI010000090.1:0-2748 GCF_036702415.1 Microcoleus sp. D3_18a_C4
CCGTCCAAAAAGGACGGGCGGGACGCCCATCCCACAATAACAATTAAAATTGTAAGTTATTTAATTCGCGATCCTAACCTGATTTAATATTTGAAAAATATCCGGGTGCGACAGCCAACCAGCAGAATTTGAATAGGTAGGGACAGGACACTGGCTATTAGTCACAACTTAAGGTATAACCCCTAGTCCGGCAGGGGTTAAAACCCCGGCCTAATAGCGAAAGTCCTCTAAAGAGGACTAATGAGTTTAACAGTCTTTTTCTCAGTCCTCTTAAGAGGACTTTAGCTTTGAGGCAGGGAATTCATTCCCTGACGGACTACCGGTTTAACCTTAAGTTGACACCAATAGATACTGCCCTGTCCCTACAACTATGACTTCCTACATAAATTTAGCTGCCTTAGCGGCAGGAGTTATTATGAAATTGACTGCACCCTTATTAGCATCCGCTTTAGTTTTCGCCGGTACTGTCGCCTTGCCAAGCCAAGTGCAAGCAGATCCCAGCAACTCTTGGAATAGCACTAGAACAACATTTCAGTGCGTTACTTCCGGTCGGAATTTTGTCACAATTGCGCGGCGGGGAAATGTGACGACTGATCCAATGATTCTGTGGAAATCTACCGAGTTCGGCCGCGAATATACACCTTGGCAGCGCTGCCAAATTGTTTCCAATAGATTGACCAAAGCTGTTGCCCAGAATGGCGGAAGATTGAGCAACTTGCAGTTAACAACAGGAATTGTTAATAACTTGCCCGTAGTTTGTTACGTCAACGGACGGGGGCGCTGCAACTCTCAAAATCTGCTGTTCACCCTAGACAAGCGCAATGCTAAAAATCCCGGTGATGCTTTAACGAAATTGATTAATTTTGCCCAAGACGGCAGCGGCCCCGTGGCAGTGTTCAGAACCGGAGCTCCATCGGCTGCACCGCAGTTTGTTCCCTTTGGAGATATGGTCGATCGAGCTTTTAATTCTCCAAACAATAAACCGTCAGTTCCTGTAGCAAAACCGCAGGGCGATCGAGGCATTTAATAGCCGCGCCTCTAAGGAATGAGAATTAAATAACTTCCACTCTTGAAAGTGAGATGGGCGTCCCGCCCGTCTTTTTTGGACGGGCGGGACGCCCATCCCACAATAACAATTAAAATTGTAAGTTATTTAATTCGCGATCCTAACTTGCACCTGAAAAAGTTGGAAACTATTGTGGGGAGTAGGGGTTGGGCTTCTAGCCCGCCCCTAAATATTTAGACTAAAAAAACTACACTGTCACCCCTTCAATCTTCTCATCAGTCAACTCATACAACTCGCGCAACTGCTGCAACTTATCCGCATCCGGCAGCCAAAAACCCCGCCCGTTAGCCTCCAACATTCTGCCGACAATATTGCGAAAAGCTTCAGGATTTGCCTCCCGCAACTTCTTCGCCATTGCCTGATCTAAAGCATAAGTATCAGCCGCCTGATCGTAAACCCAACTATCAGTAAAATCAGCCGTTCCGCCCCAACCAATTAACGCCGTCATCCGCTGCGAAATTTCATAAGCGCCGCCCGAACCTTGATTAACCATCGCGTTAGCCCACTTAGGATTTAGCAACTTAGTTCGATATT
Source organism: Microcoleus sp. D3_18a_C4 (assembly GCF_036702415.1). NCBI lineage: Bacteria > Bacillati > Cyanobacteriota > Cyanophyceae > Oscillatoriales > Microcoleaceae > Microcoleus > Microcoleus sp. D3_18a_C4. The sequence goes on from NZ_JAUBTI010000090.1 coordinate 1,601, forward strand.
CCAAGCGCAGCAAATCTTCTAAATTGCGAGGCGTTGTATCCTGAGAAAAACTTTCTACAAAACTGGTATTGACTTTTTTGCCGCGCTGCTTTTCTGCGGCTTTCTTCAAGCCGCCAGTATTCGCATAATACTCTTGAATATCAGTCAAACCGTATTCAACAGAATCAATTTCTTGAATTATGCGATCGCACCCTTGCAACAACTGAGTCAAAACCTCCGGCCTCGCTTCCCCCTTATCCTTCCTCCCGTAACTAAAAACATTGCGACTTTCCCAAGTTTTCCCCAACTCATCCCCCGATTCCCAACTACCATCAACAACCCTATCGTTAACCAAAGAACCAAAATCCCCAGCCGGATTAGAAAACAACCTTGCCGAATAATTCTGCACACCTTTGGCCTGCAAAATCAAAGCGTGTTTGCGAATAAAATTCTCCGATTCCGGTTCATCAGCATCCGCTGCCCGCACGAACAAATCATCCAACAATTCAATAATATTGACAAAGCTATCTCGGAAAATACCCGAAAGATTTCCCAACACATCAATCCGGGGATGACCGACATCAGCTAACGGCTTTAATTCATAGCGAACAATGCGACCAGTACCTTCTTTTAGAGGTGCAGCCCCCACCAATTCTAGCAGAATTCCAATAGATTCACCGCGAGTCTTAATCGCATCCAAACCCCACAACATCACCGCCACAGTCTCAGGATATTTACCCTGTTCTTTAACGTGCTTCTCAATAATTTTCCGAGCAATTTCGCGCCCCCTTTCATAAGCCGCCGGAGAAGGCATCCGATAAGGATCTAAAGCGTGAATATTCCGACCAGTTGGCAACACCCCAGCCCCATCCCGCAACAAATCCCCACCGGGTGCAGGCAGAATATATTCCCCATTCAAACCCCGCAAAAGATTAGTTAATTCATCCGTCGTTTGCAACAACAAATCCCTAACTAGCAAGCCCTCCTCAAAAACCCCATCAAACCCCTCTTGTGGCACAGGCATCTTGCCTGTGCTGGTTTGTGGCACAGGCATCTTGCCTGTGCTTGTTTGTGGCACAGGCATCTTGCCTGTGCTTGTTTGTGAAACAGGCATCTTGCCTGTGCTTGTTTGTGAAACAGGCATCTTGCCTGTGCTTGTTTGTGGCACA
>NZ_JAUBTI010000090.1:2848-23824 GCF_036702415.1 Microcoleus sp. D3_18a_C4
GGCATCTTGCCTGTGCTGGTTTGTGGCACAGGCATCTTGCCTGTGCTGGTTTGTGGCACAGGCATCTTGCCTGTGCTGGTTTGTGGCACAGGCATCTTGCCTGTGCTTGTTTGTGAAACAATTGCTTTCACCTGTTCCTCCGACAACCTATCCCCAAAATAAGCCTCAAGATAAGAGGTCATTTCCTCAGAATTAGGCGGTTCCCCCAGAACGTGCAAACCAGAAGAAAACAAGCGAGATTCCACCACCTGCAAATATTCGTACAGCTTCACCAAATAGCGGTTAAAAGCATCAGCACTGAACATTCCCACATTCTCAAAACTAAAAGCAATACCCAACTTGCGAGCATCCTCAAACGGACAATCAGCCTCCAAACCGCTATCTAAAATTTTCTTACAAATAGCCTCCTTCAGCACATAATTTTTTGCCGTATCTTCCCGATATTCCGCAATCAAATCCCGCAAAGCCATCAATTCCTTGTACAAGCCCGCGCGACCGTAGGGCGGCACGTTGTGAGAAATCAAAACACCGTAACCGCGCCGTTTTGCTAACATCGATTCCGAGGGATTGTTGGCAGCATAGATATAAAGATTCGGCAAACTTCCCAACAGAATATCCGACCAAGAATAGCCAGTATTTCCCAGAGGAGATCCCGGCAACCATTCCACAGTCCCGTGCATTCCGAAATGAACCACAGCATCAGCTTGCAAATCATTTTGCAGCCACTTGTAAAAAGCAGCGTATTGAGGGTGAGGCGTCAAATCGCGATCGAACATTAAGCGCATTGGATCGCCCGAAATTCCCAGCGGCGGCTGCAAACCTATCCAAACATTCCCCAGTTGAATGCCACCGATTTGAAACTCATCGCCGTCTGTCTTAATGCCCGTACCAGTTAAAGATTTCCACTGTTTTTCGATACGACTGGTTAACAAATAGCCCAGCCATTTTTCTAAAGTTTTGACATTAACAGTCTCTTTTGTGGTACGGGCATCTTGCCCGTCACCCGTAGATTCATCCGCCTCTTTCACCCTGCGAATTAACTCCTCACCGTCAGCCGGAATTTCTCCAACCGTATAACCTGCCGCTTGAAGTTTGTGCAGGAAATTTAGCAGCGATTTCGGTACATTTAATAAAGCAGCCGTACCCGCCGCACCGTAACCGGGAGGAAACCCGTAGAGAATAATCGCAATTTTCCTTTCAGATGGCGGAGTTTGTCGCAGTTTCACCCAATTGTTAATTCTACTTGTCAGGCGTTTCGCGCGATCGGGCACGAGATAAATATCCTCACCCACCAAACCGCCCAGGGGCACTGGATCGATCGCACCATCCAACTCAGGCAAAGCATACAATACCACACTTTGCAAACCCCCAATCCCCTGACGAGTCCAAGAATGGATATCCTGAATCAGCAGAGGTGCGGACACAAAATAAGGTACATTTTTAGCAGTTAAAATGCGCTTAGCAACTTCCACCTGCCTTCCACCCTCCATCGAACCAGCAGGCCCGCCAACCAAAGGAAAGCCAATAGTAGAAACAATCGCATCAACTTCCACAGCATCTTTAGAAAGCGAAAGAGTTTCTATATTGCCTTGTTTTCGCCGCGCAGTTTCATCAGCAGTCGTCATCCAATCCCGCACCGCCACATGGCCTTCAACGCCATTGATAAAAATCGGCAAAGGCACAATTCCCGCATCTTCAAAATAGCGAATCAATTGAGGAATATAAGGCTGCTTGGTGATAACGTGCTTGCGGTAAAGCAAGATGCCCACAACAGGGGATTTTCCTCTGTCTGAAATTTGAGACCAATTGGTCTCAAATTTTGTGGAACGGGCATCTTGCCCGTTAGAAACCCGGTCTAAATTTTCAGACAAATTAGTCTCAAGTTTTGTGGAACGGGCATCTTGCTCGTTATAACCCTTTCTATCAAGATGTCTAGCCTCTTGTGTGGAACGGGCATCTTGCCCGCCCCTAGCACTTTGATTACCGAGATACCAATCCAAATATTGCCGAGGCGATTCAAAATAACCATTATAATCAGGATGCAATAAACCCATATTGGGAGTTTCCACAGGCGGCGGAATTTCCCCAACCTTCAGCCCCAAATACTTTTCGGCAATAATCCAAAACATTGAGACAACATTATCCGCCCCGCCCGCATTCCAGTAACCATAAATAATCAGCCAGTTTCGCAAATCCTGGACTTTTTGCACCGGCACATATTTTAATAACTTCGGCCCAACCTTCAAAAAGCTGATATAACCAGCCAGCTTATCTTCTTCTCGCCCATTGCTGAACTTATCCAGAATAAACTTAACCGGCTTCGGCATTCCCTTCGGTTTGTCGCCAATTTTAAAAGCCCCGATTTGAGTAAGACTCATCAATTCCAAAGCAGACTCAAAAACCAGGCGAATCGGAATATTTTGCACCCTGTCTCGCAGCCACATTACCGCATCGTAATCAAACAGCAAACTCCCGAAAAACACATCAGCATTCAAGAGGGCGGCTGCTACAGCGTCGGGTTCGTCTACGAGGGCGCGATCGCTAAAAACCCGCACTTCCAATCCCTGACACCCAGAAACAGCCAACTCGGCAGCTTTGCGGTACAAATCAGCATTAAAAGATTCAAACCCTGCAATTAAGACAATGCGTTTCACAGCCAAACCTCGAAATATTTATTGATTGTAGCCTGTTTCAATTAGGTTATATTATATTAGATAGCATCCTCGGTGGGGGTGGGGCGGGTTTAGTAGATTTCTGGTGTTGTATTGCAGACATTGGCGAACCCGCCCCTACATTACCAATTATCAATTATCAATTCCTAATTTCCGTCGCAACTCTCATAAAATCTAAAATCTAAAATCTAAAATCTAAAATGGTTCGAGTTCCTCCCGCAATAGTTATCTTAGGTCAAAACAGCCTGCCGATCGCCAAAAAAATCTCCGCACATTTCCCCGGTTCCCAGATTTACGGTTTAATCGATCGCACTTCCAACACAGACATCAACTTTAGCAACTTCGGCGAAACATTGCGGGAATTATTTGCAACAGAAACCCCAATCATCGCCATCTGCGCCGCCGGAATTATCATCCGCACCCTCGCCCCGCTGCTGTCAGACAAACGCGCCGAACCGCCAGTTTTAGCCGTCGCCGAAGACGGAAGCGCCGTCGTACCGCTGTTGGGCGGTTTGCACGGCGTTAATGATTTGGCCAGAGAGATTGCAGCAGCCCTGGGCGTACAACCTGCAATTACCACCACCGGAGATATCCGGTTTCGCACCGCGCTGCTGAGTCCTCCCCAAGGCTATTATTTGGCGAATCCAGAGGACGCGAAGACTTTTATTTCAAATTTGCTCGCCGGGGCAAAAGTACGCCTAGAAGGGGCTGCAAGCTGGCTTTCCGAGAGCAATTTGCCGATTGCCCCCGACGCAAAATTGACGATCCGCGTCACCGAAAAAGCAATTGCGCCAACGCCCGATTGTTTGGTTTACCATCCGCAAATTGTGGCAGTTGCACTCACAAAGCTATCGAATATTGAGCCGGAAATAGCGGTTTCATTTGTCCAGCAAGTCTTGGAAAATGCAGGTTTAGCGCCAGCTTCTGTTGCGGGATTTTTTGCATTAAAAGATGAAATGGGAAATCCGGCACTTGAAGCAGTTTCACAATATTTTAAAGTCCCCGTCCGCTTTTTCAATCTCTCCGAACTTGTCGAATTAGACTCAATTGAATTCATCGAAAATAAGGCCGCACAAATTGCCCTGACAGCAGCCGGTGCAAACAGTCACTTAATCCAGTCCGATCGCCCAAACTCCGTGAATTGCGCGATCGCCCTGGCCGCCGAACCCTTTGATGCTAGGGCGATCGGAATTAGCCGCGGCAAACTGGCGATCGTCGGTACCGGCCCCGGAGGCGCGCCCTGGATGTCCCCGGAGGTTAAGGAAATTCTGCGCGAAGCCACGGATTGGGTGGGTTACAAATTTTATCTCGACTTAGCTGGAACCCTGCGGGAAGGGCAAAAGCGGCACGATTCCGACAACCGCGAAGAGATCGATCGCGCCCGTTTTGCCCTAGATTTAGCAGCATCAGGAAAATCAGTCGCCGTCGTTTCGTCAGGAGATCCGGGTATTTTTGCGATGGCTGCCGCGGTGTTTGAGGCGATCGACTTTGATGCCAAACCCGAATGGCAAGGCATTGATATTCGGGTGGCACCGGGCATTTCAGCCATGCAGGCGGCCGCTGCTGCGATCGGAGCACCCCTCGGACACGATTTTTGCGTGATTTCCCTTTCGGATATTCTCAAGCCTTGGGAGGTCATAGAACAGCGGATTTCGGCGGCGGCTGCTGCCGATTTAGTTATGGCATTTTACAATCCCATCTCGAAACAGCGGATTTGGCAACTCCCAAGGGCGATCGAGATTTTGTTGCAAAGTCGCGATGCTAAAACCCCCGTCGTACTAGGGCGAAACCTCGGCCGGCCCGGTCAATCTGTGCGCGTTTGCACCCTCGGCGAATTCCAGCCGCAAGACGCCGACATGAGAACTTTAGTGATTGTCGGTTCCAGTCAGACTCGGATTATTCCCCGCAAATATGGAGATGTTTGGGTTTACACACCGCGCAGGTACGAAAAATAAGTCCAAGTGATTTGTCAAAAACAACATTACTCTCTTTCCTCTTTCTCTGCGCCCTCTGCGCCCTCTGCGGTTAATAAAAAAAATCTCCTTCACACAACCAGCCACCAATGAACACTAAAATACCAGAAACAATAGAAACAGCTACATTTGGACTTGGTTGTTTTTGGTCTCCCGACGCGCAGTTTGGAATTATCGAAGGAGTCGTGCGAACTCGCGTCGGTTATGCGGGCGGGACTACAGCAAACCCGACTTATCATAACATAGGGAATCATATTGAAGCGGTAGAAATAGATTTCGATCGATCGCAAATTTCCTATGCAGAACTGCTAGAGATTTTCTGGAGAAGTCACAATCCCCGGCAATCTCCTAGTTGGTCTCGCCAGTACATGGATGCCGTTTTCTATCGCAGTGAATCACAAAAGCAATGTGTGGAACAAAAACTCGATCGCGAAAAAGCTAATGGCGGCAAAATTTATACATTAATTCAGCCTTTGACCCAGTTTTATTGGGCGGAGGATTACCATCAAAAATATTATTTGCGTCAGGAACCGGAACTGATGAAAGAATTCGATCGCACTCAGTTTGTTAACTCCACTGTAGCAGCAAGAGTCAACGGTTATGTCGCGGGCTTCGGCAGTTTCTCCAATCTCAAAGGGGAAATTAGAGATTTTGGTTTGTCTGCCGCCGGATGCGAGAAGTTAGAGAAAATAGTCTCCAGAATCCGACATTAAATTTTACCAAACTCTTGTGGGCTGGGCGTCCCGCCCGTCCGCAGCAATACGCACCTTACGACTAATTAGACGTGGAACAGCTTAGAGATGACATTCTCACCTTAATCAATAGTTCATTGAGTGGAACTTTTGCATCAGAATTTGACGGCAAATGACTTGTACTGCTTGCATCTACCAATATATTAACCAGTCGAACGCGCTCTTGTCGATAAAACTCGATCTCAGCATCTTCCAGCACCGATTTTTCCTCCCCGCCCAGCTTTCTAGCAATCAAATCGGGAATGTACGACAACTGGAATTTTTCATTGAGTTTTACCAAATTTGCCTCAACTTCCCCAGTTTGCATCAAATGAATCCCAGTCAGCAACACCCGGTAAACATACAGCAGCGGTTTCACCCGGCGCGGCTGTTCTTTCTCAAACAATTTCCACTGATTGTGAGCAAAACCGAGATAGTGGTGGCTGTGGTGCTTGGTAATGCAGTTCGAGGCGAGCTCCTTTAATTCCTCGTGTTCCTTTGTACTGTAAACTATTAGCGGCGAATACAGTTGTTCTAGCACGTAGCCGTTGCGCTTCAACAGCAACTCAAAAAATTTCTTGATGTCGTGAGTTACTAAATCGAGTTGCATTCCCTCCCGAACTTCAGAAACTTCGATTGTTTCTTCTCCAGAAATCAGTCCAATTACTTTCGGTAGCGGCAAAATGTGTACTCCCCGCAAGTCGAAGTCAGAATCTGCGGAAGGAAAGCCGTATAAGTGCGAACCGCTGACAGTCGCAAACAGCAGCGGATAAGGTTGAACGGAGATAATTGGGGCGAGATTCGAGATGTATTCTATCATTTTTTCAACATTTTATCAATGCTAATTTCAATTCCGGTTAAACAATCGCAAATACCTGTAGGGGCGGGTTTTACCAACCATATATGCCTCAAATTAACAATCTCGTAAACCCGCCCCTTTTAGCCGATCGCCCTCCGACGCGCTTCAATCAAAAACAGGTTCGCTTTCTCGTAATTAGGACGTTCCGGTAAGGAAGTTGCAGCAAAAGCGCGATCGAACTCACCATGCAAACTCAACCGCCAGCGATTCACCTCTTCCCAGGATATTTCTTGGTTGCGGATAGATAAAAGTTGCGATCGATAATCCTGCACCCGAACGGGTACAAACCCCTCCTTGAGCACCGTAATTCCTGACAGCAACAAGCGAATTAAGTGCATCGCGTGCTTCCAACGAATTTCCCCGGTATTGCGGAGGTCTTGCTCCATTTTTTTAAATTGAGACAAAACGTAGCTATTGTAAGTTTGATAAACCAATTGAGAAAGAAAGATTTCCCGATTTTCGAGCAATTCTTGTGCTACAGGATAAATAGTTTCTACTAAAGGGGTGTACAAACATTCTAGCACATTTGGATTAGCTTTTAGTGCCAAAACTAAAAACTTTTGCAGTTCCCAATAGCATTCCTGATTTTCCTTGTTTTCCAATTGTTCTGGAATGCCGTAAAGCGACCAATGAAGGATTGCCGGCGGCAGGTAAATCCCGCGTCTGTCTGTATCGGATTGCTCGTTATCAAGACCGTAGGCTCTCGAACCAACAATGCAGCGGTAAATTACAGAATCATAGAGGTTGTATTCTGCAAGAAAATCTCCTCCTGACTGCAATCCTTCGCTCTGAAACTGCTTGCGGATACTGAGTTCGTGCCGTCGCAGACTAACTTGCGTTCCGTCGGGGAGTTTGACTAAATATGCGTGGGAATTGTCCGTAGGCGATTGAACGATGACGCCTACTAATCCCGGTTTCCAAGATTGGTCGCCGGCGGGGTTTTTGACCTCGATTTTGGTGACAATTTGGGTTCCTGCGGGTATAATTAAGTTGAAATTTTGGGAAATATTGGCATTTGCCATGAGGAAACCTCCTGCGGGACACGAGTTACGATATTAGTGTAGTGTATTTGTAATACAAAACTCAATCGAGAATTTATAGCAATTCGGAAAAGGACAGCTACATACAGAATTCTGTTTAGCGAAAAAGCAAAAAGTTCTCTAATTTTATCGCTGCTTAATTTTTCGCTTTAGCTTATACCCCCTTTTCACTTTCATGTTGTGCAGGAAGTGCTACACGCCCATGAAAGTCATGATAACGATGTGAAAAGTCTTCTAAATATGGACTTTCAAGCACAGCACGTCGTTTAGCAAAATTATTATTTATTTGATGGTATAAGAAATCAGCATCTATCGCAAAAATTTTTTTAAAATCTACTGTTAATTCTGGTATGCCTTCCTGAGATGATTCACGTTCGAGAGGTATTTTTTCCAAAAAATGGTATTGCTGATAACGATTAGATTTAACTAAATTCCAATCTGCTGAATTTAGCTGAACTGTTTTGTTGGAGCGAATTTCTTGAGCTGTATATACTTGACAAAAAAGTATAGAGTTTAATAACTTATTAGGTTTATCTCGATTTTGCCTAGCGCTATAGTCCCAATCTAAATCACAGTTTTGAGTAACAATAATTGCATAAGGATGAACAATAGGTTTAAACTGAATTTGCTCGAGGTACGGAATTTGATCGAGGTTTGGAGAAGATTCACTTGGAACTGGTTTAATCTGTATAAGTCCAGTCAGAATTTCCCCTTGTCTAAGAGCCTCTTTGTCATTCGAGGCTCTGTAAATCCAAGGTTTACGCATGGTTAGCTACTCAAAATCTAGGACTAAAGGTGGTCTGACTTCGCTAGGTAATACGCTACCAGTAAGTAATTCTAATTCTTGAGGTAAGGTAGTTTGTTCTAAATCAGACCGACAGTCACTATAATATTCCACCATTTGTTCAAGCACGTCAGATGCTTCTTGCAATCCTTCTGGAGTCTTAGCAAAAAGCAGATTGAGTAGCGTTAAGCACTTAACCCAAGCGATCGTGTTTTGATTGAATTGACCAAACCATTCACCACTAATAGGTGGTTCGATGGAAACTTCGATTTTTAAGCTAGGAGTAGCAGATGCTAAAGTGTGCCGATACTGCGTCTGAGCAGGAGTGGGTAAAACTTCATACCTTTGTCCAATTATATTTTTGCTTTGAGTACCACCAGTTGTTACGTGCATAGGATTATATTGGTTGAGGTCGCATTGCTCTGTGCAACTCTTCCGTGATACCCCAGCGGAAGAGATTTCTGGCTGTATGGTTGTAGTTATCGAGTATTTTCCAGGCATTTTCACTCCTTTCTACTTTATCCTCAGTAAAAAAATCAGTATCTAATAAATAAGCTGTTTCATCTATACCTCTTTCTGTGTCCCTAACGTTAACAAGTCCATGATTAAAATTAACTTGACCGAATTCTGTTTTTAGCTGTAAATTTTTAACAAAGTTTTGAATTGAATCTGCTACTTCTGGTGTATACAGTTCAGAAGCAATATGTTGCGGTATTAATTCATGCCACTCTTTGTCTTTGAGATTTAGTTTTGACCTAATAATTAAATCACGATATCTTAGTCCTGTTCGTGAATAAAAAGAGGGATTATATATTTTTTCAAAAAGTTCTACAGCGCGTTTAAATTTATCAATAAAATTTTCATATCTTTCATACTTTGTCGTAGCAAGCGTTATAGAGTTTTTGTCTAAAGATATCTGGCAACTCAAGTCTTCTGACTTAAATTGATAAGTCAAGTCAATTGAAGTCAAGTCACTGGTAAAATTAGAGGTGAATTGGGTTAAAAGATTAGATAGCTCAACCGGTATCTGCAAATTTCTAGAAGTTTCAAAAATTGGGTATTCAAACCTTATACTATCTTGAAAGTCTACAGGCTGTTGGCTGGCAATTTTCAGGATAGTTGGAAATCTAAGTTGAGCAATAACCTCAATTAGGGGGCTGTCCTCATAAATTACTCTTTCATAGTTTGGGAGCTTCATTTTTTCAAAGTATCCATTACCAATTTGAAGAGCGTCTATTACTCTAGCTTAACTTACTTCCAAACAGAATTACATTCAGGATAGATGCCATCGCCTTTTCCCAATCAAATTTTACAACTTAAAAATATGGGCAATGCAGGATTTGAACCTGCGACCCCTTCCGTGTGAAGGAAGTGCGCTACCACTGTGCTAATTGCCCGCAGATAATTACTATACCATACCAAGTCCAAATTTGCAACTAAATTTTTACTAAAAAATCAGCCGCTTGTTTCCGAGTTAAACTCGACACAATGCCAAGAATACAGGCATTTGTCGAGTCTGGCATCAGTTAACCTCCCACCAACCCGCCGAGGGGCCGACAAACCGCACTACAATCCACCAAGCAACCAAAAGACTAATCCCGATCCAGCTTCCGCGACTTGTCCACTTCACAAAATCTTCGCTTTGGGTTTTCGTGATTGGCAGCCAGGGAACGATGCGCTCTTCTTTACCGTATTCGTCGCCGATCGACTCTTTGCGACGCTTAGCTTCACCCATAATCTTTGTCTACTAAATTAGATTTCAACTGGATACCTAACCAAATTATAAGTCAACAGGTCATCTCAAGCCTGCGTCAGCCAAGTCGTATCCAAATAATCAATCCTCGCAAAAGGACTCAAAGCCGCTAAAACCTGCTGTCCGTAACTGCGGTGAATCACCCTGCTGTCGAAAATCGCCACAACCCCTTGACGTTCTCGCACAGGCGCGATCGCCCGTTGCAACTCATTCAGCGCCGCCGGCAGCAAATACAACCGAAACCAATCCTTGCGCCGTTCTTTATAATAAGCCACACGCGCCGTCACCAAAGGATTCTCCAAAGAAGGCAATGGCAAAGTTGCGATCGCCAGCAAGTGAGGCGCCCTCAATTCCCCCTGATGTTCCCGCCAAAACTCCCACCCAGTCACCAAAATCGCATTCTCGCCCACATCAGTCTTTTCTACCTGCACCCGAGAACCGAACTCAGAAGCCAAAATCGCCGCCAGCCGAGCCTTCAGCGGTACATCACCAACAATCAGCACCGTTAAACCCGCCACCGAGGCGCTCATCAACAGCAAAGTCCGAATTTCTTCAATTAAAACACCCTGAAATTCCGGCGTATTTGGCAGCGGTAGCCAGTTGGGAATGTACAGTTGAATTAATTCGCTTTGTCGATCGGGCGAAAACTTAACGCTCGTCAATTCTGGCAGTCCCAGCATTTGCCGGAAGATCGGAGCCTTCGGTTCCACATCCACCGCCCCCCCAATCAACACCACAGGCTGACAATCCCAAATTCTGCTCAAAACCTCAGCCACCTGAACCGGCGCGCAGAACAGAGAAAATGAGCCAGCCTCCCGATTAATTTCCGCCCACCGCAGTTTTCCGTTTCCTTCCCACCGCTGCCAAAAATTGCTCCAAGCAGCCGGAATTAGGGAGTTTGGCTCGATCCTTTCAAACAGCCCCTGCAAAATATTTTGCTCTGCGGTTTCCAGCAAATAGCACTCCTCTGGTTTCGCCGGATGCTGAAAGAAAGCCCGCGTTAGCAGTACCCGCCCTTGGAGGATTGCATCGGCTTCCAAAGGCTGAGATTGCATTAAATCATTCCAATCAGCCGGTTGGAAACCTGCCGTCAATTGCTGGCGCGTCCAAACTTCCAAGTCATCCACACCGTCGATAATTGTCGGAATATTGCTCGGAAGTGGCGAATTCGCCGCCAAGCGAGCCGCCAGCCAAGACTGCGGATCTGCTAGCATCAATCCTCGTCCACTGGCATTATCGGAATAAGTCTCGATCGACTTATCAGTTTGCAGCCACTCTTGCAAACGCGGAATTTCCACTCCTCTCAAATGCTCGATCACCCGTGTCGGCGCCACTAAAATCACAGGTTCCGGCCACATCAAAACCGGCATCAAATAGCTGACTCGATACCGCTGTCGGTAAGCTCCAGCGGGAAGCCCCGTTTGGATCAGAGCGCTGCGCCCCAAGCGCAAAGCCCGCGCCACGAGCCGCGCCATCGTTAAATGGTGGGGCCAGTGCGGCTCGGAGTTCGATCGCAGGAAGCGGAGCAATGAGTTGTGGACTTCTACCTCAATCAATCGATTGTACAGTTAACATTCCTCAATCAACATAATCAAAACTGGCCAGAAAATCAACTACTTTTTGACCGATAGGCAAACAGAATTTATTCTCCTGATGAGTTGCACCTCCCTTCCCAAAATTCCCGTGAGAATTCACCATCAAACTCTCCTGTCCCGAACTAATTAAAATAGTTTGGGTAGGTGACTCAAAAAACTTTGTTGGCTGACTCACCCGTGATATATTAGAGACCAAATTTATCAACTCATTTAACTGATCTGTAGCTGTACTCAATGCTTTACGCAACTGCAATATTCGTTTTTCATCCAAATTTTGAGTTGCGATATTTTTGCCGATAATCATAATATTTCTCTGAGTTTGTACAGCATCCTTAAAAGGAAGAATCGCTAATAAAGCTGCTGGCAATAAATGCTCATCGCTCTCAAATCTAAAAGTTAGAGTTGTGCGGCGGTAGCCGACTTCAATATTAGGAGGAAAATTCATTGCCCGGTAATGGCGAGCTATTTCGCTGTAAGCTGTTGCTAAAGTGCTGTTTGCTGAGTAGTCTAAAAGTGCGTCAACCACAATTTGCACTAACCCAGGCGTGTGATTTAAAAATTTTCTCGATTCTGACGGCGAATTAAATTGTTGAATCTGAGTGCGATCGCCTGCAGGGCTGAGGTCAACCCACTGGCAAGTAATATCATCTGCAATGATACCACACCGAGGAACCAAATACAGTTTTGCTCCTGTTAAAGTTGCTCCTCTCAAATCAGCGCCCACCCAATCTGCATTAATCAAATTTGTTTCTGTCAAATCAGCGTGAACGAAATTAGCACTTGCTAAATTAGTATTTCTTAAATCTGCTCCGTTAAGGTTAGCTCCGCTCAATTTAGCAAAGCTCAGATCGGCGCCATTGAGGTTAGCTCCCGTCAAATCAGCCCATTTGAGGTTAGCTCCGCTCAAATTGGCACTGCTGAGATTCACCTGTTGCAAAGAAGCTTGTCTCATATCGGCATTGCTCAAATTGACGCCGGTAAGTTCTGCTTTCGTCAAATCCGCGCCGTGCAAGTTAGCTTCTTGAAAGTTAGCTGAAGCAGCCGAAGCACCTCTGAGATTTGCACCGGAAAGATTAGCACCGCACAGGTTAGCTTCCGTCAGTTTTACCTCTCTTAAATCTGCTTCAGTCAGGTTTGCACCGCTGAAGTTAGCTTTGCTGAGTTCGCAGCGCACTAATTCGCTTCTAATCAGGGATGCTCGGATTAATTGAGCTGCACTTAAATCGGCTCTCACTAAGTTTGCTACGTTGAGAGTAGCCCCGTTTAAGATTGCCCGCGAGAGGTTGGTACTGCTGAGTCTAGCCACATTCAGGTTAGCTTCGCTCAAGTTAGCTTCGCTCAAGTTAGCGCCGCTGAGGTTGGTGACAAATAAGCTAGCCCGCCTTAAAATTGATTGGCTGAGGTTGATGCGGCTGAGATTAGCTTCATTCAGGTTGATTTCTGTGAAATCTCTGTCGCCTTCTGTGTATCTCTTGACGAGTGCAAATCGTTTGAGCAGTTCTTCAGCTTCCATTTTTTTTACTTGAATGAAATGGCAATTGGCTAACTTTTATATGGCATGAATAGAAATGATATCAAATTAATTTATAGTATTTACTCACCGAGCTGATAAAAGCTTTTGACAAACTCAATGACCGTATTTAGCGGCGGGGTGGTAAATCTTTGGGCTTTAATTGCAGGACTGATAGACGTTTTGTTGACTCCCGGCAAATTTGTCAAGTTTCTGCCAAAATCTGGGTGATAGTGAATCATCAAAGTTTCGGCGCTGGAGTTAGCCAGTACAGTTTGGGTAGGCGATTGGAAAAAACTTGACATCGGTTCGCGATCGAGGCGAATCGGCTGAATTTTCATTTCCCCTATTTTTCTCATTGTTTTGGTCATGGCTACGTTTAATTGCACTACCATATTTGAGACTCTGACGCCCAGGTTATTACCACTTTGGGGTTGAATCATCTTGATGAGAGTAATCAAATTTTTCTGAGTAAATGCTGCATCACTAAAGGGAATAATCGCAACGAAAGCTGTGGGAAATAGTTGATCGTCCTGCTCTATTTTAAATGATATGATTGTGCGTCTGGAATTAACTTCGATACTGGGAGGATGGCTCAAAGCAGGGTATTGACGGGCTATTTGGCGGTAGGTAGCTGCAAGGACAAAGTTAGCATCCGGGTCGAGGGGTCGATCGACAATAATTTGAACTGTCGGCGGTGTAGCATTGAAAAACCGTTGAGATTCTTCTGGGGTAAAGCGCTGAATGTGGCTGCGATCGCCGTTAGGACTGAGGTCAACCCAATCGCAGGTAATGTCATCTGCTTTCACATCAAACCTAGACACCGCGTAAATTTTTGCCCCCGTCAGGGCCGCCCCCGTCAAATCGGCGCCCACCCAATCAGCGTGAATCAAATTAGCTTGAGTCAAATCCGCGTGTACCAGAGTAGCGTTCAACAGATTGACATTGCTCAAATTTGCCCCGTACAAGTTGGCCCCGCTCAATCTCGCTTCATCGAGGTCAGCGCCGGTCAGGTTCGCCCCGCTGAGGTCAGCCCACCGGAGATTAGCGCCTCGCAAGTCAGCGCCGCTGAGGTTGGCCTGAGACAGATTAGCTTGTCTGAGTTCGGCATTGCAGAGGTTGACTCCTCGCAAGTCTGCCCTGCTGAGGTCGGCTCTGTGCAAGTTGGCCCGTTCCAAGTTGGCCGCTGTTAGGGAAGCGCCTCTAAGGTGAGCCCCGCTGAGGTCGGCTTGCTCTAGATTGGCTTCTCTGAGGGTTGCTTCTCTCAAATCTGCTTCGCTGAGGTTTGCCCCGCTCAAGTTTGCACTGCTGAGGTTTGCTCGGATCAGTTCGGATCTGATCATTGTAGCTTCGACGAGTTGGGCTTCGCTGAGGTCGGCTCGAATCAAGTTAGCCACGTTGAGGATAGCGCCGCTGAGGTTGGCTTTGTGGAGATTAGCACCGCTGAGTCTGGCAACATTGAGTTTGGCTTTTCTCATGTTGGCGTTTGACAGATTGGTGCCGCTCATGTTGGTGAGGCTCAAGATTGCCTCACTGAAATTAGCCCCGCTGAGATCGATCCTGCTGAGATTTGCCTCGCAAAGGAGGATGGCAGTAAAGTCTCTTTCTCCTGCTACATATTTGGTGATGAGTTCTTCGGCATCCATGCTTTTCAATTTCCCTGATGTGTTAGCTAGAACAAAGCTTTGTTGTGCCAACCTTTAAACTAGAATAAGCATTTTCTGTAACTTGATGCAATATGCTTAAACATCTATATTGTGGAAGCCTTTTATAAAATCCAAAATGCTACTGATATTAGTTTGAGCCAATTTTGTGCTTTCGGCTAACTTACCAGAGGTTGAGTTACTTGGGTCGTATTTTTTAATCAGGCGCTTGCCGAAGGCTGGGTGGTGATATACGCTGAGTCTTTGGTCGCGGGAATTAATTAAGAGCATCTGTGTAGGAATTTGAAAAAAATTGATGCTTTCGCCGATTTTGGGAAAAGAACTGGAAATTTTGATTTGGTCTACTTTGCTGATAGCTTGGTTGAGAGCTTTGCTGCATAACTGGACGTGTTTAGATTCTTTGACGTTAAGTTTGCCTGCATCGTGGGATTGAATCATTTTCATCAAAGCTATTAGGTTTTTTTGAGTTATGGCAGCGTCGTTAAAAGGAATGATGGCAACGTAAGCGGTGGCAAATAATTTATCGTCGCTGTCCATTTTAAACGCGAGTACGGTGCGCCTGGAGCTGACTTCGATCGTGGGAGGCTGACTTAAACTCGGGTATTGTTGGGCAATTTGGTAATAAGTTGCAGCTAGTGCAAAATGAGCGCCTTGGTCTAAGGGCGAGTCAATCACGATCCGAACTGTGGGCAAGGTTTCGTGAAAAAATTCGTGGGTTCCTCCCGATTTCAACCAGTAAATTTGGCTGTGGTCGCCGTTGGGGCTGAGATCGACCCACTTGCAGGTCATGCCTTCGGTTTTGATGCCCAGCCGCGAAACTGCGTGGAGTTTGGCTCCGGTTAAGGTGGCTCCGGTTAAGTCGGCTCCAATCCAGTCGGCGCGGATCAGATAGGCATTTGACAGGTCGGCGTGAACTAAGCTGGCATTCAGCAAGTTGGCGTGGCAGAGGTCGGCTCGGCTGAGGTCGGCACCGCTCAATTTGGCTTCGCTGAGGTCGGCCCAGCGAAGATTGCAGCCGCTGAGGATGGCCCAGCGCAAATTGACGCCGCTGAGGTCGGCGCCGCTGAGTACGGCTTGAGTGAGGTTGGCTTGTCTCAGTTCTGTGCCTCGCAAGTCGGCGCCGCTGAGGTCGGCTCGGCTGAGGTCGGCTCCTTGCAGGTTGGCTTGTTCGAGGTTGGCTTCTGTCAAGCACGCGCCGCTGAGGTGAGCGCCTCGAAGGTTGGCTTGAGCGAGGTTGGCTCCTCGAAGGGTGGCTTCGGTGAGGGTGGCGCCGCTGAGGTTGGCTCCGCTGAGGTTGGCTCCGCTGAGCTCGGCTCGAATGAGCTCGGCTCTGATCAGTTTGGCCCCTGTGAGTGTGGCTTTTTTGAGGTCAACTCGCACTAGGTAAGCGACGTTGAGGTCGGCGTCGGTGAGGTCGGCGCCGCCTAGATGGGCGCCGCTGAGTCTGGCGATGTTGAGTTTGGCACCTGTGAGGTTGGTTTTGCTGAGGTTGGCTCCGCTCAGGTTTGCTACACTCAGATTCGCACCCTTGAGGTTGGCTCCGCTCAAGTTGACGCCGCTGAGGTTGGCCTCAGTCAGGTTGATTCCGGCAAAGTTTCTTTCTCCGGCGGCATATTTTTTCAGGAGTTCCTCGACTGTCATGGGGGCGGCACCGTATCAAATATCCCCATTTTATTGCTATGAATATCGGTATTGTAGGACTGGGTTTAATTGGCGGCTCGATCGGGCTGGATTTGCGATCGCGCGGGTTTAATGTTTTTGGGGTTTCGAGTCGGCAGCAGACTTGCGATCGGGCGCAAGCTCGCGGTGTTGTCAATGAAGCCAGCATAAACCTGTCTCTGATGGCAGCAGCCGATGTGGTTTTTATTTGCACGCCGCTGGGGTCGATCGAGCCGATCGTCCGAGAGTTGGTGCCCTATCTTTCCCCTGATACCATTGTAACCGATGTCGGTTCCGTAAAAACACCCATAGTACAGGCTGTGTCTTCTCTGTGGCCGAATTTTGTGGGGGGACACCCGATGGCGGGGACTGCTGAAAGCGGGATTGAGGCGGCGGTAAAGGATTTGTTTGTGGGCCGGCCTTACGTGGTGACGCCGCAGGCTCAGACGCCGGCGCTTGCGGTGGATAAGGTTGAGGAAATTGCGCGGTTGCTGGGTGCGTCGGTTTACCGGTGCGGCCCGATCGAGCACGATCGAGCTGTGGCTTGGATTTCTCATTTGCCACTCATGGCGAGCGCGACGCTGGTTGCGGCCTGCGATCGAGAGGGCGATCGGGATATTGTTAATTTAGCCCAACATTTGGCGAGTTCGGGTTTTCGGGACACGAGCCGGGTGGGCGGCGGCAATCCCGAGCTGGGAGTGATGGTGGCAAAGTACAATCGAGAGGAATTATTGCGATCGCTCTCTATTTACCGCGACAGTCTCGACGAGTTCATCAGCGATATCGCAGCCGAAAATTGGCAAGCTCTCGAAGACAAGCTGAAGCTGACTCAACAAGCGAGACAGAATTACAACTTATGAGCCAAAAATTACTTAAAACTGTCCCCGTCTCGATTATGATTTGTGGACGCCTATATATTCAGTTTTAATGTACACTTATTCTCGGATCAAGCGATTT
Source organism: Microcoleus sp. D3_18a_C4 (assembly GCF_036702415.1). Classification (NCBI taxonomy): domain Bacteria; kingdom Bacillati; phylum Cyanobacteriota; class Cyanophyceae; order Oscillatoriales; family Microcoleaceae; genus Microcoleus; species Microcoleus sp. D3_18a_C4. The sequence goes on from NZ_JAUBTI010000090.1 coordinate 20,046, forward strand.
TTACTGGGTGAATCTCTTCCCACTAGCGCATCTATTCATGAACGGCTGAGCAACGCTACTGGACTAGCTGTTCTTGCTTCCGATGCACTTTCGTCTGTTGCCTACGCTACTCAAGAAACTCTGCTCGTGCTGTTACTAGCCGGGAGTAGTAGTTTGAGTTTATCGCTGCCTATTTCGGGAATTATTATTTTACTGTTGGCGATCGTGGCGCTGTCTTACCGACAGACAATTAAAGCGTACCCCAACGGCGGTGGCGCTTACATTGTAGCGCGAGAAAACTTGGGTATTTATCCTGGTTTAATCGCAGCCGCTTCCCTGATGATTGATTACATCCTCACCGTAACAGTGAGTATTTCGGCTGGGGTGGCAGCCTTGACTTCAGCAGTTCCCTCGCTGCACCCATACACAGTCGAACTGTGCTTATTTTTTATTGTCCTAATCATGTTTGCCAATCTCAGGGGATTGCGGGAATCTGGCAATATATTTATGGTTCCCACCTATGGGTTTCTCGTTGGGATTTTTATTTGGATTGGCTGCGGTTTATTCCCACAGGCAACAGGTCATGTTTTTCCGACATTACAAAATATTCCAGCTAAGGAACCTTTGGGATTATTTCTGCTGGCGCGCGCTTTTGCGGCGGGCTGTACTGCCCTGACAGGAGTTGAAGCCATATCAGACGGGGAGTTGGCTTTTAAGCCTCCTGAATGGAAAAATGCGCGCCTGACTTTGAGCTAGATGGGGGGAATTCTGGGAGCGATGTTTTTGGGGATTAGTTACTTGGCTCATATTTATCCAGTGATTCCTACAGAACATGAAACCCTCCTTTCTGTGTTGGGAAAACAGATTTTTGGTGTCGGTATATTTTATTACTATTTGCAGAGCGCAACTCTGTTAATTTTGCTGTTGGCTGGGAATACGAGTTATGCGGATTTTCCGCGACTTTGTTATTTTTTGGCGCGGGACGGGTTCTTGCCCAGGCAGTTGTCGCTGTTGGGCGATCGCCTGGTTTATTCTAATGGCATTAATCTGCTAAGCTTCGGCGCTGCTCTTTTAATTATCATTTTTCGAGGCAATACGAGCGCGGTGCTTCCCCTGTATGCGGTTGGAGTTTTCACTTCTTTTACTCTCTCCCAATCGGGAATGGTAATTCACTGGTTTAAGGAACGAGGTAAAGGTTGGCAAGTTAGTGCTGTGATGAACGGTATTGGTGCAGTGGCAACAACGGCAGTTTTGGCTGTAATTCTCGCTACAAAATTCCTTTTGGGAGCTTGGGTTGTCGTAGTAACTATTCCGATCGTAGTTAGTCTATTTTTAGCTATTCACCGACACTATCGGTATGTCGCGGCTCGCTTGAGCATTCAGGGAATAGAACCGAGGTCTTATCTTCGCAGACCTAGAGTTAAGACGGTGACACATCCGGCAGTGGTGTTAGTCGGGCAGTTGCACCGGGGAACTTTCGAGGCCCTTGATTACGCTCGTTTAATCGCTGATGAAGTTGTGGCAGTTCACGTGGATATTGGTTTGACCGATCGAGCAAAATTACAATTAGCTTGGAAAGATTTGCAGTCAGACATTCCTTTGGAAATTCGGGAATCGCCTTACCGTTCTGTTGGTGAGGCTTTGACTCACTTTTTGACTTTGTTTGAAGAGCAGCGACCGGGAGTATACTTAACGCTGATCATTCCGGCTTTTGTGACGCGAAATTGGTGGGAGGGACTGCTGCACAATCAAACTGCTTTCTTTTTGAAAGCGGCTTTGCGGGCTAAAAAAAGTCGGGTTGTAACAACGGTTAGATATTTTCTTTAAGGATCGCGAATTAAATAACTTACAATTTTAATTGTTATTGTGGGATGGGCAACCACGGGGGATTGCCCCTACTTCCTCGCAATTAAGACTGGAAGGCGGTCGAACGCGCTGGTCCAAGAAACCCGGTTTCTTCGCAAAATCTTTGGTTTGGATGTTATTTTTATAGGCAGAAACTGGGTTTCTGACACCGCTTGGTAAATCATCTATATTTATTAAAAAATCAATCAAAGGGTTGACATATCAAAAATGATATGTTATAAATTCAGTCATTAGAAAAGTTGCCTTTCAACTTATCTTCAAAAAGATTGCGGCTGCTGAACCCAAGTCTTTTGTTCCCTAAAAAATCTCTTCAACTCTTGGGGGTTGCTATGCAATCCGCAACAGACTATTTATGCAGCAGCCAAAAAACTTGAACAGGCTTTTGCGAGCTTTGTCTCGGCAAGGTCTTGATGTTAGCTACGACGATAAAGTCTACTCGATTTGTCTCAATAGTTCTCTGAAAGAACAGTGGCAAGATGCCGATGCCCCAACAGCAGAAGTTTTGCTCCCAGAGGATTTTCCGGTCGAAGCAAAGGCGCTCAAACAGTTAGCAAATTTGGCGAATGTTCGACACCCTCAAGGTGGTTGCGTTTGTCGCGCTTGCGCTACTCCAGATTTCCATCCGGGGGATTCGGGGGTGGCGATCGGCTCTATTGTAGAAACAGCAGGAATGGTGATTCCGGCGGCTACCGGTTCCGATATTAACTGCGGGATGCGGTTACACGTTGCGGATTTGTCGATCGCACAATTCCTCAGTCAGCGCGATCGATTTGTAGAATTGCTCAAAGGCGATTATTTCTTCGGTACTCGCGATGTCAGCATGACTGCAAAAACTGCTGGCGCGATGTTCCAACACGGGATTCCCGGATGGCTGGATGCTTTGCGGGACGAGGCAACCGGCAGCGTGGCTAATTCGGATTTCGAGCAGTTGGCGACAGAGTGCAATCGCACTTTCCTTGGCGGTTCCATGAATGGCGATGTCAAATGGGCTCCTGAAGAATTAGTCCCAAATGACGGCTTAGTCAGGGATGGCGGCTTAGCGACTATCGGTGGCGGCAATCACTTTGTGGAAATTCAAGTGGTTGAGGAAGTTGTCGATCGAGCTACGGCTTATACTTGGGGAGTTCGATCGGGACAAATCGCTTTCATGATTCATTCCGGTTCGCGGAATGTCGGCAAATACATCGGCGGAATGTGGCGCGATCGAGCTTGCGACGCCTGGCCGAAAGCTCTGAAACATCCTGAATCCCGGCTTTTCCCGCTGTCTGTCGCAGCAAATCCCGAACTTGTGAGCAGCTACCTGCAAGCGGAAGCAACAGCCGCTAACTACGGTTTTATCAACCGTTTGCTGCTAGCAGAACTTCTGCGGTTGCGTTTGCGACAAGTTTTCGGCGATGTGGAAGCTCCCTTAGTTTACGATTTGCCTCACAATATCACTTTAGGTGAAGGTGCCGGCTGGGTGACTCGCAAAGGCGCTTGTCCCGCACATTTGGGCCAGCCTGTAATTGTACCGGGTTCGATGGGCGCGCCGTCTTATTTGCTGGTTGGTTCGGGGAACGATCGATTTTTGCGATCGGCTTCTCACGGTGCAGGAAGGGCGCGATCGCGCTTCGATATGAGTCGCAAAGGTGCTGACAAAACTGACTCCGCTTTGGGATTAACGGGCGTAGATTGCATTACCTTACGCGAAGAACGCAGAATCGAAGAAGCACCGGCAGCTTACAAGCCAATTCAACCAGTAATTGACGTTCAGGTTGAGGCGCAAATAGTGGGTGTAGTCGCTAAAATGAAGCCAGTGTTAACGTTTAAAGCCTAGCCTGGGGCTATTTCTCCGTTTTCAATAACTGGTGTCTAAACCAGGCGAAAAGCCCGTTCTAAAAGACAATTTCTTAGTTGTGGAACGGGCATCTTGCCCGTTCGGAACAGGCAAAAAG
>NZ_JAUBTI010000090.1:23924-26698 GCF_036702415.1 Microcoleus sp. D3_18a_C4
TCGGAACAGGCGAAAAGCCCGTTCTAAAAGACAATTTCTTAGTTGTGGAACGGGCATCTTGCCCGTTCGGAACAGGCGAAAAGCCCGTTCTAAAAGACAATTTCTTAGTTGTGGAACGGGCATCTTGCCCGTTTCTAAAGCTGTGAGAGTAGTGCAAAATCTAAAAATTGCCCAATTACCCCCAATCCTCAATTGTCACCAAATCCATCAAAACCTGTCCATCCCCTAAAGCGGCTGCTGAAGTACGGGCGCCGCTACCGCCTGAAAGCTTGGCTGGCCAGTATCTGTTCGCTACTGAATAAATTCTTTGATTTAGCCCCGCCAGCATTAATCGGTATTGCCGTTGATGTGGTGGTGAAACAGCAAGATTCTATCCTCGCTCAGTGGGGCATAAAAGATGTTTTTTGGCAACTGGCTCTTATTACTCTTTTGAGCGCGATTATTTGGACGTTGGAATCTGTTTTTGAATATGCCTATGATTATTTGTGGCGCAATTTGGCTCAGGATATTGAACACGATTTGCGTCTGGAAGCTTACAGCCATTTGCAGGAATTAGAATTAGCTTATTTTGAAGAACGCAGCACGGGCGGTTTGATTTCTATTCTCAATGATGATATCAATCAACTCGAACGTTTTTTGGACGACGGCGCTAATGAAGTAATTCAGGTAATTACAACGGTTGTTGTGATTGGTGCGGCTTTTTTTGCTGCTTCTCCTGGTGTTGCTGGGCTGTCAATGCTGCCCATACCTTTTATTATTTGGGGTTCGATCGCCTTTCAAAACCGCCTCGCTCCTCTCTATGCTGATGTGCGGGAAAAGGTGAGTTTTCTGAACGGGCAACTGTCGAATAATTTGATGGGAATTACTACTATTAAAAGTTTTACTTCCGAAGATTATGAAATTCAGCGCATCGAAGCACAAAGCCAAGCTTACCGCCAAAGCAACCGACGGGCGATCGTACTTTCGGCCGCTTTTATTCCGCTGATTCGGGTTGTGATTTTCTTGGGGTTTATTGCAACGCTATTTCTGGGCGGTTTGGAGGTTGTGGCGGGCCGGTTGTCTGTGGGAACTTACAGCGTTTTGGTGTTTTTGACCCAGCGGTTGCTGTGGCCGCTGACTCGCCTGGGAGATACTCTGGATCAATACCAGCGCGCTATGGCTTCGACTAATCGGGTGATGAATTTGTTGGATACTCCGATCGCAATTCGCACGGGTGATATCCGGCGGCCTGTTAGTTCGATTAAGGGTGAGCTAGAATTTAAAAATGTGACTTTTTCTTACAATCAAAGAAAGCCGATTTTGCAGTATTTTTCTTTGACTCTGCCAGCGGGAAAAACTACTGCGATTGTTGGGGCTACTGGTTCGGGAAAAAGTACGCTGGTGAAACTAATTTTGAGGCTGTACGAGGTACAGTACGGCAATATTTATCTCGACGGTATAGAATTAAATAGCCTGAATTTAAAAGATTTACGCAGAGCGATCGGATTGGTGAGTCAAGATGTGTTTTTGTTTCACGGTACGGTGGCTGAAAATATTGCTTATGGCAGTTTTGAGGCCAGCAATCGAGAGATAGTAAATGCTGCGAAAATTGCAGAAGCGCACGAGTTTATCGCCCAATTGCCGGACGGTTACAACACTATTGTAGGGGAACGCGGTCAAAAATTGTCGGGGGGTCAGCGGCAGCGAATTGCAATTGCGAGGGCTGTTTTGAAGAATCCGCCGATTTTGATTCTTGACGAAGCTACTTCAGCGGTGGATAACGAGACTGAGGCGGCAATTCAGCGATCGCTCGAACGAATTACCAAGAATCGCACTACAATTGCGATCGCCCACCGTCTTTCTACTGTCCGCAATGCCGATTGCATTTGTGTCATGGATGAGGGGATAGTGGTAGAATCGGGGCAGCACGAACAACTGATCGAACAGGACGGAATTTATGCGGCGCTCTGGCGCGTGCAATCTGGTATAAGATAGAAACGCAGCGGTTTTGGGTAATTGGGAATTGCTCATGGGGAATTGGTAATATCATGTCTGGTAGCATCATAAGTATATGGGCGGGGCGGGTTTATGAGATAATTAGTTTGACAGGTAGATTGTTGGTAAAACCCGCCCCTACGAGAGCGAAAATTATCCGATCGCGAATCAACCAGACCAGATATAGTTGGTAATTTGACTCCTAACTAATGACAACTGCCAACTGCCAACTGCCAACTGACAACTGACTGTAAAATATTAGTTTATACAAACAAGAAGAGAAAATGTTTTTATTTGATAGCCCTGAGTCCAAACCCAACGAAAATAGCTGGAGCCGCAAGTTAGATAAATTTGTGAAAGCTAATCAAAATGAATTGGCTGCTTTAGCTTGGGGGCTATTTCTGGAAAGGGGAGAGGAAAGCGAGGAAATTTTGGCAATTGATATTGCAGAAACTGCGCGTTTTGTGTATTGTAAGAAAGAGGCGGTTGAAGAGTTGAACCGTCAAGTTAAAAGTCATATTCAGGAAGTTGTAGGTGTGTTGAATGCTCACAAGCCTGAGAAGGAAGTGGCGATTTTGGCGATCGGTGAAGGTCAAATTAAGTTGATTCTTTTTGAACCTAAGCCTGAACCTCCTGTTTGTTTTGAGGAAGCTGCAACAGATGTGGATACATTGTTGGCTAAGCTGGAACAGCAGATGGTTGAATGTATGAAATAGCAGTTATGGATCGCGAATTAAATAACTTACAATTTTAATTGTTATTGTGGGATGGGCGTCCCGCCCGTCCTTTTTGGACGGGCG
>NZ_JAUBTI010000091.1:0-26520 GCF_036702415.1 Microcoleus sp. D3_18a_C4
CCCGCTCGCGTATTGTACAATACGCGAGCGGGGACGCTCGCACTACAATAAAAAAAAGGCTGTTTACCAAACTGAGATGCTCCCGCCTAAGTCCCTACAGATGCTCGCATCCCATCTCTATTTATCCCTACTTTTAAGAGTGGGTATAACTTTTCTTGCTGGCCCGATCGACGATCTATTCTGCTCTAAAAACCCGGTTTCTGAGTAAGTCCTAAATACAAACTAAATACAAAAAACACCGCTCCTCAAAATAGGAGAACGGTGTATAGGGGGTGTTATGGGTTGTTGTCTGGGATTAACTTTAACAAATCACGATCGGCTGAGGCTATACCTTGTGAAGGTTAAAAAATTGGCACAAACCTGCACGATCGCCCGTCGCTCGATCGACCGCGAGCGATTAGCCCAACCATTCCACAACAGCATCCTGCTTGGTATTGGTGCGCCGTTCTGGGGTTTCGCGCTCGAATTTCATGTGGATGGCGCGGTTTTGTTCGCCGTCTGCTGCTACTGCAAAAATCGGATAGTCGATTAAGCCGTCTTGGAAGGACATCTGGAAGCGGAAAGTGCCGTCAGCATTGAGTTTAATCGGCTGTCCGCCTACGTAGACGGTAGCGTCGGGCTCGGTGGCCCCGTAGACAATCAGTTCGGCATCAGCAACTAACCAGAACTGGCGGGGGCGCATCGGGGCGGCGAAGCCAACTCCCGACATACCGACACCCGACATACCGAAACCAGACATGGTGAGACCGGACATACCGACACCTGACATGGTGAGGCCGGACATACCGACACCCGACGCGGTGAGACCCGACATACCGACACCCGACGCGGTGAGGCCGGACATTGTGGGAGCCGCCCACATTCCAACGCCGGAGGGGAACACGTAGGAACTGAGAGCTTGTTCGTGGATGCCGACTTGCTGGACGGAACCGGCGACGTGCTGCATGGAACCGAAGACAGAACCCGCTACGCGCAGGGCTTCTGCAGATTCTGCCATGCCGAAGATTTGTTCGTAGATGGCGTTGCTGGTGCTGTAACCACCGCCATTGACTGCTTTTGCGAGTTTCTTGGCCGGAGGAACCAGTTCGGCGAAGGTTTTGCCCTGCAATTCTTCTTCCCAGTCGAGGGTGATGAATTGATCTTCAATCCAGTCGCTGGGATAGACGGGAGGAACGCGGACTTCAGCCGATCGAGCTAATACCAGCCAGCGGCCATCTGCACAGCGGTAGCCGATGTCGATCGCGTAGTCGCGATCGCTCACGGGGATTGGCACGTACCATTCCCGCGCCAGTTCGTCGCAGGGATATTCTTGAATGCTGTGCGGGCTTTGAATGTCGAGGTTAACATCTGTAACGTCGTAGATCCGCAGGGCGAGTTGCTGTCCTCCTTGGCGACGCAATTCTTCTTTGCGATCGTTGGGAATATCCCAGTAAGTGTAGGCCCATTCAGGGTCGCGGGGCATTAAAACAACGCGGCTTTCGCCGTAGCCGTTGGGCAAATCTGCTAAACCTTCATCTACAGACGACAAAGAACCGCCGGTTCTATCTTCTTGACCGAGTTCAAACTTTGCTGCTTCCACTGCTTCTTGTGCCTCTAGTTTGCGAGATGGACTGTATGAAAATTTGGTGCGCTGAATTTCTTGAATTGATGCCAGAAGTTGCGATTTCCGCATCCGGCTGTAGCGAGAGACTCCACATTCGCTAGCAACTCTGCGGAGTTGTCGCAAAGTCATCTCTTCTAATGGTGGGCGTTCTTTTGCCATGAGTTTGTTCTCCACTAATTTGGGATGGCGGGTTAGATTTTTCGTTTCAACACAAATGTGTTGACTTTTTGAGTTAGAAACTCTTTTAAATGCAAATACGATCGAGCTTCCACATCTCTCCAACCTTTGAAGCCTTGATTGTTTTTAGCTTGTCTTTTCCCCAATGCGATCGAGGGTTTTGACTTCTTGGCTTCGGCGCGCACCGTCGGATCTAAATAAAACTTTTCTGTCGATTCTTGATTGACAAGATCGATTTTGTGAGTGCGATCGGTGCTGCTAGCAACGCTGTGCTGGCAGCACACGCGCTATTCGATTCCCAGAGCTGCTTAATCGAAGCATTTCTTTGGGATCGCTTTGTCATGACTCAATGTTGCAGACAAGTTGCGATCGGGTCAAGGGGTCTTTTCCTTTAATTCTGGGTACTTATACGCATTTTCGTGATTTTGGGGATCAAATTGTCAGGGAATCTTGACATTTGGGAGATTTGGGGGATCGGTATTGAAGCGAATGTCAGGATTTGATGACAAATTGGGAGAGGGGGCTTTTGATGGGTTTGGAGGGTGGGGGCGATCGGTCTGAAATATCTATATCTTTAGGAATACGATCGCACTTCCAGCCAACTATTCTCCCGATGCTTTTCTCTCCATCACTTCCTGTCACCAAGGGATTAAATTTTTGTTGGCGCGCTCATACTATATGCTACTATAGCATATAGTAGCAGAGTTAAATCCAAGATAGAAGATACAATGTCTATAGAATTAAAAGAAAAAGAACTCGTGGGTGGAAAACGCAAGCGGGAGTTGATAGCGGTATACATCCCCAAAGAAAAGAAAGTCGCTTTAGAGGCGTGGGCAGCCTCAGAAGAGCGATCGGTTTCTTGGATAGTCGCCAAGCTGATCGATCAAGCACTTTGCTCGCGTCAACAGCAGCAGGAAGGTTTGGACAATGACAACTAACCCACTTAGCTATCTCGAAGATCCTGAAGATGAAATCCAGCGTATGGGGAGTCCTCAAACCGAATCCGTTGTAGCAGGAACCAGAAAAAAAGCTGTTGAACGTTGCTTAGAAGAAGCAAAAGGACGGAAGTTAGTCGCCGTTCAACACTTTCAGAAGAACATTTGGCAGTGTATTTTCCCAGGAGGCGAAGATGAAGACTAAAGGTACAATTGTTTGGGACTATAAACAGGGTTGGACTTCTCCAGAACTAGAAGTTCCGGCAACAGGTAAAATTGCTATTTTTGTCGATTACCCAGATGACGACTTAAGTATGCCCATCATTGAACCCGAAGTAGAAGAACTTTTGTCAAGTTTAGGCTATGTTGGTGAGGGTCGCTACATTGGAGAAAACGATCGCCTCAAACCCTGCGATACAAAAACTGTTACTTATGTAGAAACATTCTCTATTGAAGAGTTGAGCCATCATCTCAGAATACTGAATCAAACTATCATTCCGAGGGAATGGTTTTATATCTTAAATTCCGAGGGAAATATTATCCATCTTCAAGAGGCGATCGTTCCAGCATAACCGCTCGATTTAAAAATTATCGATCGCTTGAGAATAGATATATTTGTCTTTGGGAATATGACAAACTGGAAAACTTCCGGCAGTAGCTGGTGGAGGAGTGAAGGTAAAAAGCATTAATCACATTTTACGGAGTCCGGCTCAAATGACCATACTTACATCAGAACAAATTGCACAATATCGCTCTGAATTGGCGAGCGATCCAGAGGCATTAGCTGCACTTGACGAAGTAGAAGCTTGTGATAACAGTTTAGAAGATGCAGCAGAAGTGTTAGCAATTGAGTCGGGATACACAAAATCCACTCTGGCAGAGTCAGGCCAAAGTTATTTAGACAAGTTAACCAAGAAAGCGCGGAAAGTTATCTGTAACAAATACACAGGTGATTTACTGGAATTATGCAAGGATTTGAGAGAAGCAATCCCGTTTCCTGGTAATTTAGCAACGTTAGTTGCTATCAAAGTGATTCAAATAGGTGTTGATAAGTTTTGCGAGTCGTCAGAGTCTGAAGCTTAGATTCCTGTAGCTGTAAAGGCTGCCCAATCGGAAGGGTGAGCAAAGGGATATGCTTGAGATAGGCGATATGTTATTGATGCCTCAGCTTTCCTACGCTCTGCTTTTGGCAGTTTACTAAGGATTTCATCAATTAGAGCCTTGTATTTAATCAGGCGTTTTTTAAACTCGTCAACAGTTAAATCTCGTAGCCGTTTCTGTGCTAGGTTGAGGGCGATCGCAATATCTCCCTCTTCTAACTGTTTATATTTTCTCAGGTTTTCATAAAACTCAATCATCAGAAAAGCAGCAGACAGTTGATCAACCTCCCAAAGGGTACTGACGACGCTAGGACTACCTGCAAACAGAAAACCACTTGGTAAACCGATATACTCATCGCTGATGCTGTTAAAATCTGTCATGCCCGTTTCACAAGCTGAGAGGATAACCAGGCGACATTGATTTAAGTCTAGAGCAAAGATTTCTCCCAGCGTCAGGTGTCCATCCGCCAAAATTAGAGCTGATTTTTCAAAGTTAAATGTAGCATGACCGAAGAAGTGGAAGCAGTGGGCAGAGCGTAGTTGTTCTGATTGAATGAGGTTAGCTTTTATTGCTTTGTCTCCAGGGAGAACATAGTCATTCGGCTGAAAATAAGGACGGATAGCTTCAACTCCAAAATCAACATAGGGACGGTCTTTAGTAGGGTTTTGAACAGCAAATAGGTGGGTAAAGTCGGGGCGTTGTCGTTTTTGTGCTTGTAGTAATAGCTGACAACTCGGTGCATAGCTGACACCTTTGGGGAAAATATCGAGGAGGCACAATTCACCGACGGGTAAAGCATGAAGGGGGAAAAGATGTAAGGCAAGATGGGGGATGAGGATTAGCTGCTGACAATCTTTGGGAAGATGGGAAAGAATCTCATCCAAGTGCAATATCTTTGCTAATTCCTTGAGTCGCGGAGTTAGCTGAGTCAGCCAGTTGTCTTTTTGCTCGTAGTAATCATCTATATAAGCATTAGCCCAATATACCAAAGCATTTCGGTCATCGATGGTGGCAGACAAAACGAAGGGTTGGGGGCTGTGGTCGGTGGCAATAAATGTATGAAATCTGTCAGGGGTGATGTACCATTCGATGATGGCAGTGTGGTCATCTAAAGTTGCCTGAAAGTGGTCAAAGTTGAAGCCAGAACCGATGGGCAGGTAGCGGTTTTGCAAGTTGTTGCGCTGCTGTCGTAACTGCATAAGATGTAGCGCTAGAGTTTCTGGGTTATCGGCTTTACCAGTCTGGATTTGGTTCTGATTAGTAGCGATTTCGTCTCTAAGTTGTTCTAGTTTTGCGACAACATCTGGGGGGAGGATATTATGTAAATCGCGGGTGAGAATTCGTTCAACTAGGTTGCGGGTTTTGCTACGCTCGGCATATTCAATCGCTGCGGTATGGTTGCCCATCTGTAGGCACACTTCCACCATAGATTGATAGATTTGGTTATGTTCCTCAGCTAGTTTTTGCTTAAATTCCTCCCCGGAGACAATCTCTTCTCGCAGTAATTCTACTATTTCTATAGCATCAGCAAAAGCATGATATGCAAGATACTTTTGGTTGTTTTCTTTGTAAGCAAGCCCAAGGTTAAATAAAGTCTGAGCGCAATCTTGGGGAAAAGCTGAGCAGGTGCGAACTTCAAGTGCAGCTTGGTAATAGCAAATTGCTGCTTCTAAATTCTCGGCTTTATCTCCTTTGATTCTGTCAAAGTAGGCAAGAGCTAGATTATGTTGAGTGGCTGCCCAATTTTGGGGAAAAACTGAGCGGTTGAGAACTTCAAGCGCAGCTTGGCAATAGCGAATTGCTGCTTCTAAATTCTCGGTTTTATCTCCTTTGATTCTCTTAGAGTAGGCAAGAGCCAGGCTATTGTTAGAGTAGGCAATAGCCAGACTATTTTCAGTGGCTGCCCAATCTTGGGGAAATGCTTTGTGGCTGAGGATTTCAAGTGCGGCTTGGCAATAGCGAATTGCCTCTTCTAAATTCTCAGCATTATCTCCTTTTATTCTGTATAAGTAGGCATTAGCGAGATTATTTTGAGTCATTGCCCAATCTTGGGGAAAAGCTGAGTGGGTAAAAACTTCAAGTGCAGCTTGGTAATACCGAATGGCTGCTTCTAAATTCTCGCCTTTATCTCCTTTTATTCTCTTAGAGTAAGCAAGAGCCAGATTATTTTGAGTTGTTGCCCAATCTTGGGAAAAATCTGAGCAGGTGAAAACTTCAAGTGCAGCTTGGTAAGAGCGAATTGCTGCTTCTAAATTCTCGGCTTTATCTCCTTTAATTCTGTCAGAGTAGGCAGCAGCAAGATTATTGTGAGTTGTTGCCCAATCTTGGGGAAAATCTGAGCAGGTGAAAACTTCAAGTGCAGCTTGGTAATAGCGAATTTCCTCTTCTAAATTCTCGGCTTTATCCGCTTTAATTCTGTACCAGTAGGCATTAGCCAGATTATTTTGAGTTGTTGCCCAATCTTGAGGAAAATCTGAACGGCTGAGAACTTCAAGTGCAGCTTTGTAATAGGCAATTGCTATTTCTAAATTATCGTCTTTATCTCCTTTGATTCTGTTAGAATAGACAAGAGCAAGATTATTTTGAGTGGCTGCCCAATCTTGGGGAAATGCTGATCGGGTAAAGACGGTAGCAGCAACTTCGTAACCTGCGCGTGCAATCTCCAAATTGCTGGCTATACTTCCGAAAGGAAACTGTGCAATCAAGTAGCTAAAACTGAAAATAACCCTGGCAATCGATTGCGATTCTTCTGACTCAATCTCTGATAGTGTCGCCATTGCCCAATCTCGCAACAAAAAGGCAAAAGCATCATTCAGTTTATCTAGGTTGTCTTGCAGCAGCGGGTACACCTGTTGGGTTTCACCGTTACTTTCTGCTGTTGTCCGCAATACCTCCATCAAGAAATTGAAATACACTTCTGAGGTTGCTGTTGCTGAAGAGTTGGCGATGTACTCACCCAAATGAGAAGCCCCATTTCGCAACCAAGTAGCGTTATTCTCATCCCCTTGCTGTGCCAGATAGTCAGCAACTTGTAGCATCATTTGCACTAACTCAGCATCAACCAACTCTGAGTTAGCATTCAAAATTTCTGTTGCTTCATCTTCACTCGGACACTTTAATAACAAATAGATCAGATGCAGATAGGCTTGACGGTGGCTTTCATCCATTGTGGGCGATATTCGGAGTAGTGATGTTATTTTCTACATCAGGATTTGCACTTTTTCGGGACGCGAAATAAAATTCCGTACAGGCGGCCTTAGTTGCTGCTACTACGCATCCAAAAACCAGACTTCGGGCAAAAGTCGGGTTTCTCAGAAATCCTGTATAATGGATCTTACCTAGCTAACTCTAATTTTGGCTCCCGCTTGTTTAAATGGTAACTAGCGCTTTCTTCTAGCAATTGACGAACAAAATTAGGTTCTTGGGAGTTCAATGAATGCAAAATATCTCGATACAAACGACAAGCCTCATCATCATTTAAAATGCGGCTGTGGAGGATTCTAGTCCATTCCGAAGCAACGAGCATTAATTGCGGTACAACTGTAACAAACGCTTGAATCTGTGCTGACACATCAAAAGATTCTAGAAAATGAATCAAACCAAACATGACTTCTGGCTGTTCGCAGCGATCGTCTAAAATCAGATGTAAATCTGGCAAATCTTCATCTTGAGGACGATCGGCAAGTGAAGCTAAAGCATTTTCAAAAGCTATAACTTCATCAGCCGAGCGCATCAAATTATTTGCTTCTAAAATACTAATCCAGATATTTTTTTTCATCAACTATTACCTTCCTCGTCTGATTCACCTATTATCGGTTTTTGATCAGCGTGTCGCACAAAAATAATCTGAACGCTATCATCAACAATCGTAAATAGAATCCGATAGGCATTTCGTCCCTTGCCGTAAACCAGTTGTCTGATTTCTTCGTCAAAAAAACTATTCTCAAATGCTAAGGAACAACGAGAAGGCATATTTTCTAGCGATAAAGTAGCTTTATACAATCCTTCTAACCAAGTTCTAGCCTTCAGAGAAGAATGATTACTTAACCAAAAATAGGCTTCCTCAATGGCTTTTTGCGCTGCGGGTTGGATAATGACTTGATATTTCTGATTCATGGCGAACTGTCTAACTTGTCAAACAGTTGATTAAAGAAATCTTCGGCTTTTTTTCCTTCTCCTCGATTCATTTGTTCCAAACCCAGCTTAATTCCCTTTAAAGTTTCCAATAACTCAACCGCATCTAAAAGCTTCTGATAAGATTCAGCATCCTGAACAACCAACTCTGCTTTTCCGTTGACAGTTAGAACTAAAGGATGTTTTGTTTGCTTCAGCCGCTGCACAAACTCAGTCGTATTACGTTTAAAATCGGTGAGAGAATGTATGTCTCTTGAAAGGTTTATCATAAATTGGCATTAAATTAGCATCTCATTAAATGTTACACGGTATCTGCCGGGTTTGTCAATCAAATTTTGATACTAAAAAAAGAGTGTGACACGATAGAATAGATAATAGCCATCGCGAGGCCGCACAATATGTTCAACAACACCATTACCATTCCCCAAACCTTCAAAGTAACTCACGAACAGTTCCAGCAAATTGCTGCCGTCAACCGTGAGTTAAGACTAGAGAGAACAGCTACAGGAGAATTAATCGTGATGCCGCCCACGGCAAGCGAAACAGGCAATCGAAACCTAGATATTTCAGGACAACTCTGGCTGTGGAATCGCCAAACCAAGCTAGGAGTAGTATTTGACTCTTCTACTGGTTTTCAACTGCCCAATGGGGCCGATCGCTCCCCAGACGCTTCCTGGGTTAAATTAGAACGATGGCAAACTCTCACACCCAAACAACAAGAAGGCTTCGCTCCCCTTTGTCCAGACTTTGTTGTAGAATTGCGATCTAAATCTGACAACATGGAACCATTGCGAGAAAAAATGCGGGAATACATCGCGAATGGATCTCGTTTGGGGTGGTTAATCGATCGCAAAAATAAGAAAGTCGAAATATACAGACAAAATCGGGATGTGGAAATATTAGATAATCCCAGCACTTTGTCAGGGGAAGATGTGTTACCGGGATTTGTCTTAGATTTAACAGATGTTTGGTAGCGACACCGAAAGATTCACCAACCGCAATATAATAAATTAGAGCCGTACATCAATCCCAAATCTCAAATCCCATGCCCCTAACGCTTTACAACAGCTTGACCCGTCGCGAATCACCTTTTGAACCCCTCGAACCAGGAAAGGTGCGGATGTACTGCTGCGGCGTTACGGTATACGATTACTGCCACGTCGGCCACGCCCGCGCTTACATTGTTTGGGACATGGTGCGCCGCTATCTGATGTGGCGAGGATACGATGTGCGCTACGTGCAGAATTTTACAGATATTGACGACAAAATTCTCAACCGCGCCCGCGAAACAAATTCAACAATGGAAGCCGTGGCGGAACGCTTCATCGAGGAATATTTTGTAGATATGGACAAGCTGAATATTCTCAGGGCCGATGAATATCCCCGCGCCACCCATACAATCGACGGCATTAAACGGCTGATTCACGAATTAGAAAATAAAGGTTATGCCTATGCTTCCGGCGGCGACGTTTACTACAACGTGAGGCAGTTTGCCGATTACGGAAAACTTTCGGGCCGCAAGTTGGAAGAGATGCAAGCCGGGGCTAGCGGTAGATTGGAAACCGCAGAAATAGAAGCTCAAAAAAAGCAAGATTCCTCTGATTTTGCCCTGTGGAAAAGCGCTAAACCGGGAGAACCTGCTTGGGATTCATCTTGGGGAAAAGGCCGCCCCGGATGGCACATCGAATGTTCGGCGATGGTGCGCGATTGCTTGGGCGAAACTATTGACATTCACTGCGGGGGTTCCGATTTAACTTTTCCCCACCATGAGAATGAAATTGCTCAATCTGAAGCCGCGACGGGCAAGTCACTTGCTAATTATTGGATGCACAATGCTTTTGTGACTGTCAATGGCAAAAAGATGTCGAAATCTTTGCACAATTTTATTACAATTCGCGATTTGTTGGAGGGGAATTGGTCGGGCGATTTGGAATCTAACCCCCCCCAGCCCCCCCTTGGTAAGGGGGGGAGTCAGAATGAAGACTCCCTTGGTAAGGGGGGGAGTCAGAAGGAAGGAAGCGAGAAGTCAAAAGCGGTGGAACCGATGGCGGTGAGGCTGTTTGTGTTGATGGCGCAATATCGCAGTCAAATTGATTTTACCGAAGAGGCGATCGCCTCTGCAAAAAATGGCTGGCACACTCTTAAAGAAAGCCTACTTTTTGGTGATTTGCACGGTTCCCAATTGGGCTGGGATTCAGATAAAATTCTGAAATCGCCCATAGGGGAGAGTGAGGCTGTACAGCAATTTAGAGCAGCGATGGATGATGATTTCAATACTCCTAATGCTTTAGCTGTTGTGTTTGAATTGGCGAAGGAATTGCGGCGCGAAAGCAATATAATTGTACATGGGGGAAAAACGGAAATGCCTTCGGAAGTGTTGCAACAAAAGTGGCAGACTCTGGTTAAGTTAGCCGAAGTTTTAGGATTTAGAAAACCCAGACTCGTCCCGGCCAGTGCGACTATCAATATCCCTTCCGCATCTTTCAGTATTAATAAATTTGAAATCATTAGCGGATTAACTGATGAGGATATTGAGGTGATGATTCAGCAGCGGAAAGATGCCCGAAAAGCGAGGGATTTTGCAGAGGGCGATCGCATTCGCAACGAACTTAAGGATCGGGGCATTACTTTGATCGATCAAAAGGATGGTACAACCATCTGGCATCGGGGTTGAAACTAAATTCATAGTCTGCGGAGGCAGACTTTGTTTGACAAGAAGCGGTTTCAACCGCCGAATTCTAAACACGCTCTAATGTCTTCCTCCGTCAACTCAGGAAAATCGTCCAGAATTTCTGCATGAGACATTCCCGCAGCCAGCCAACCCAACACATCATAAACGGTAATTCGCATTCGCCTGATGCAAGGCTTTCCACTGCGTTTACCGGCTTCAATCGTAATGATGTTATCGCTCATGACAAGACCGACTTTAGTACATTTTTTTTAGTGTAGCCTAGTCTTGGAATAAGCGATACAATTTACTCAACTTCGCAATTTGTTCAACCTTAGAGCTAATACCCTAACTCTATGAATACCCTCGACCAAGTGCTAGAAACTGCTTTACAACTGTCCTACGAACAGCAGGAAATGCTGATAAAAATCCTGCAAAACCGTCACCGCGAGAGTGTCCGCGGGGAAATAGCTGCTGATGCCCAACAAACCTTAGCTGATTTCCGTACAGGCAAATTTCGACACCAGTCAGCCGAGGATGTTATTGCAACATTACGCCACTCTTTGGACGAGCCGGAAGCATGAGACAACTGGTTCTGACTCCCAAATTCAAACGAGCATTTCGCAAGTTGGTCAAACGAAATCCTGAGCTCCAGCAACGTATTGAAGAATCTCTTCAACAAATGGAAGCAGATGTATTTTTTCCTAACTTAGGTACCCACAAACTAGGCGGCAAACTCGACGGTCTTCAGTCCTGCTCTTGTGGCTATGATTGTCGTATCGTTTTCTCTATTGAAGAGGATACGGAAACAAATAGTGAAGTCATTGTTTTACTCGACATCGGCACACATGATGAGGTCTATTAACTGTGTCAGTTATTATTAGACGACCACTTCAGAAAGAGATTTAATTTTTATTTAACTTCTTCACAAATTCGGCAACAGCCTCCACAAATTCTGCGGTTGATTCGTAGGGCAAAACATTGCGCCCCGGCATTAATAAACCTTCCGCATTGGGAAAATGGGCTAAATATTGCGCTAATCTTTCATCGGGTTTCTCTTCCTTACCCGCTTGACTGATGCTGGAGGCTTTTTCTCCCATCACAATGAGTGCGGGCCGATCGAACTTTTGAATCGTACCGCTATAATCCTGGCGCCAAAACCCCGCTAAAAACGAGAAAACCGCGTGACGGCTGTCAGGATTCGCCGCCCCAGCCTGCAAAGCATCCAACCATTCGCTGTCAACTTTTGCCGCATCGCCAAACAGTTGTTTCACAGAAAAAGAACGCAAAAACTCACCGCGTCTGGCGTAGCGGTAAAAAGCGTTTCCCAAGGGAGAATTTAACAAATTCCAGACAATTCTTTGCTGTCTTTCTGTCGAATGTTTGTTCATTACCGCCCAAGCTGGAGGCCCCGCGAGGACTAAGCCACGAATTAAATTTGAGCCGCTTTCCTGCTGCATTTTTGCTAAAGCCAAGCCTACAGACAGTAAAGCACCTTGCACGAGGACGATCGCAGGTTTTTTCACTACAGTTTCCAAGAAATACTGCAACTGTGCCGCCCAATCGTCTGGATAGCAAGCCACAGCAGGCATTTCGCAATCGCCGCAGCCCAAAAGGTCGGGATTATAAATCGGATTACTGTTCCCTGCTTTGTACCAACTCTCACAAAATCTATGCCAAAAGATTCTTGACAAACCAACTCCTATCGGATGAATTAATAACAAAGGGATGCTATCTTCTGTCGCCGTAGTTGGGTTATAAACTTCATAAGCACAGCGATAATTTTGCCATTCGTAAAACAGCGTTGGGGATTTTATAGACGAAATGGCGGACAAATCTTGGGTTGAATATTGCGGTTGCATATTATTTTTTTGTGCCGATGTTACTTTTTATTATAAAATAAGTAGGGGCGGGTTTCACCCTAAATATTTTGGGTAAATCAAGAGTTAGATAAACCCGCCCTCTTAGACTACATTTATTATTTAATCATGTCAGAACAGCGGATAACTATTTCTTTACCTAACTTGCTGCTAATTGTAGCATCGTCCTTGCTGCTAGTGCTGCTGTGGCAATTGCGGAGCCTGCTAGTAATTCTGATGATATCAGTCGTGCTGGCTGCTTCGATCGTCCCGATCGTGAATTGGGCCCAAACGATGCGGGTTCCCCGCTGGCTGGCGGTGATTATGGTTTATTTAACTCTCATCGGCGGATTTAGTGGGACGGTAGTGTTAATCGGGCCCACGGTCATCGAACAAATAGAGTTACTGCTGCGGCAGTTACCAGTTTATGTCGAAAGTTTGCGAACTGTGGCAACTAATGTATTGAGTCGCTTGAGCGACGACGCCCCAACCTTGGTGGGTCTGGTGGACACTCAATCGCTGACTAATTGGCTGATTCGATCGAGTCAACAACTGGTTTTGCGATCGTACAGTTTAACGAGAGGCATTCTAGGCGGTTTCTTCAGCCTAGTTTTAGCATTATTTATTTCCGGTTACATGGTTGCGGACAGCGACACACTAATCAAAAGTTTGGTGCAGTTTTTCCCGAAACCTTGGGACGGAAGATTAGCCGCACAAGTGGCGCCAATCGGTCAAAGAATGGGGAGTTATATTCGCGGGCGAGTGTTAGTTTCGGGCATTTTAGGGATATTTATTACCACTGGTTTGAGCATTTTGGGAATGCCAGAATTTGCTTTAGGCTTGGGTGCGATCGCAGGTGTGACAAACTTGATTCCCTTCATCGGGCCAGTATTGGGAGCAGTACCAGCATTAATTGTAGCATTAGCTAAAGGTGGCTGGGTACTTTTGTGGGTATTACTGTTATTTGTAATCATCCAGAATTTAGAAACTTACGTACTCGATCCTTTGCTGGTTGGTTCATCGGTTGGTGTGCATCCTTTATATCAATTGCTGTCTGTCTTGGGAGGCGTTCAAGTATTGGGAATTATTGGAGCGGTAATTGTGCCGCCTTGGTTTGCGGGAGTGGCAGCTTTGATTGAAAACTTGTATTTAAAACCGAAACTTAGGAGCGAACATCGAGAGGCAATAGATCGGGCTAAAAATAATTCTGACTTGCCACCTCTTACACCTTCGGCGTGACAGCAGTGGAGAAGAAGAGAAGGGGAGAAGTGGAGAAAAGGAGAAGGGGAGTAGGGAATTGAAACATACAATTTATATCGTTTCTGTTGGCATCGGAATAATAATTTTCGGAGTTCAGCGCTTACGCGATCGATCGCGGGGACACTCGTACTTGGGTATAATTCAGTAGTTGCCAGGTTTGATCTTAAATTCACACCAGCAATTTTAACATCCCAGAAGCCGTTTGATATCAAATCCGTTGGCATCGGAATTATTCATCTCTCTCTTCTCTTCCTCTGCGTCCTCTGTGTCCTCTGCGGTTAAATCATTCCGGTTCAACCGGATGTGATATGACTCCAATTATTCGATCGCTACCATTGACACTTCAACAGTATCTACAAGTCTGCCGACTGATGACTGATGACTGATGACTAAAAACTAAGGATTAATTACCACTTCAATGCGGCGGTTGCGCTGCCGATTAGTATCCGAACTATTATCCACCGAGGGGCGACTTTCCCCATAGCCGATCGCCACCCAATGATACTTCTGACCGAGTACACCCGACAAATACTGCACCACAGCCTGAGCCCGCGCAAACGACACATTGCGATTATCCGCAGCTTCCCCCCCGTCGTCAGTGTGGCCCGCAACCCGCACAGTTGCCCCCTCGTGATTGCCCAACTCCGCCACCAAATTGTCCAAAATCGCACTTGTGCCCGGGCGCAAAGAAATGCTGCCAGTATCAAACAAAACATCGCTGGGCAGAGTCACCATCAGCCCATTCCCCCCAAACACCGGATTATTCGCATTCTGTGGGGCAGTATTCACCGTTTCAGGGTTCAGACTCGGGCTGCTGCCGATCGCCGGTAAAGCAGGGGCAACACTTGCCGCCGTTTCCGGCCCCGCCAATTCCCGCGACATCAACTGCAAACGCTTTTCCAAAGTTTCCGTCGGGCGGCTGCTGCCCAACTGACTCTCCAAAGCAGCAGTGCGGCCAATCAGCGCGTTGAGTTCGCCCTGCAACTGTCTCAAATCCGACTGCAATTTCTCTCTCTGGGCAGGACTGACTGTTGACTGGGGACTTGGTGTAGCGGTTGGTGGCGGGAGCGCCGGAATTGGCGTTGCTGGGGCGCGTTTCGGGCTGGAGGTCAAATTTTGAGTTCCACGCAGCAATCTCTCTGCCAGCGGCATTTCCGTCGCGCCTGACGGATAAATTTGAGCGATCGCCATCCCCAAAACCCACGCAAAACCGCTGCCCACCCCCAGCAGCAGCAGTCGAAAAATCAGCGACAGTACAAGCAAACCTTTTCCCCGCGACTTGGAGACGCGAGTGGGGGGGATTGAAGGTTTTTGGTTAAAAGATCGCGTCATATTTCATCCCTCTCGGTGTACAGACCACATTAATTTCGATACTATCTTACCTATCCGATTGGAAATTTGAGATTTGAGATTTGAGATTTGGCCTCCAATCTCAAATCTAAAAAAGAAACCCGGTTTCTATAAATCGGGGGTTTGGTGGCGAAGCATCGAGGCAGAAACCGGGTTTCTAGTCCGTTGCGTGCCAGCCTGAATCTGTTGGATAATTCAGTAAAACTTTTGGAAAAAAAACCGATGACTGACCCTTTAAATAGCCCTTATCCCGTTCCTTGGGAATGGATTAGTGCCACTCATGCTAAAGTGAGCTCCACTGCCGGCACAGGCCTCCGCTATTATCGCAGTCCATCCCTAGTATCAACTAACGGCCAATACGCAGCTTACAGTCGAATTGAGTTGCAAGTACAGCCGGAATTCTCCCGGTGTCGGGTTAGCAGCGTCATGTTTGTGGAAAATCTCAAAACCGGCGAACTGCAAACAGTGGCGGCTGCTTCGCCACTGGCCGAAAGTGGGATGTATGCTAGCGATGATACAGATATGTCCGGGACGATCGCCATTTTAGTGCCTGTTTCTTGGAATCAAGACGGTTCCCGCATTCTCGCCCGCGAATTTGAAGCACTTTTCAACTCTTCCGATATGTCCGACTACGGTGTCATTTGGGACAAAAATGATAACTACACTTATACCGTTGCTCCCGCTCGCAGTCTTTACACTCATGCTGTATTGTTGGGTTGGAGTCAAGTTTGTCCCGGAAAAGTTCTGTTCCGCGCAGGCAATTTGGGCGATCGATCTTGGCCTCTTTGTGCAGTTGATATGACAGGACAAACGGTAGCAGTCACCGAGGACAAACCCCTAGTTTTCGGCAGTCAAGCCAGCACAGACTGGATCGAACCTAAAACTCGTTTTTAGATATTATGGCGGCATTTTCTTGGATATGGCCCACAATTTTTCTAGTGTCAGGTCAGTCTTTTAACCAATTCATTTTGACCCTGGGGCTGATAGTTCTGGCTGTTATTTCCGGTCTAACAGCTTTTATTTTTATTCGGATTTTACTTAATTGGTTGCAGGCGAACTTGGAGGGAAACCGCCATTTTTTTATACGTTCGTTCACCAGAAAGACGGGCCATTCAACCGCTAATATTTCCGAACCTCAAAAGGTTTTTTTAGAACCCCGATTTGTAGAAAGTGACGGCAATTTAACTGCTACTATTTTTGGAGGCAAAAGCGATATTTCAGCAGCGCTTCAGCCGGAGATAATTTGCGATAATTCAGCATCCGTTGCCTATCTATACAAGCCGATCGCTCTTTGGCACGGGCGCTTAATTTTGCCCTCACACGAACAGCGCCAGCCCTACGGTACAGTGTTTTTTGAAGTAATAAATGCCCCCAAAAAATATAAAAACTTTATTGGCAAAACAGCATTTTTGAAATGGAGTACAAATCGGGAAGTACAGTTTTTTGTCCACGCAGTCAGTCAAGATATCAACTTTACACAAGAAACTAAAAAAAGTCAAAAATCTGGCAACATCCATCCCGATAGATTGAACGGCTGGCGAAATGTCGGCCCTTTAGAAACTCTAGCAGGCACCAGACTCGAAGACAGCGTGACTGTGATGCTGCGGAGGCCGGTGATTGCGATTAATTATAGCAGCAGCGATCGCCAGGAACTCACGATCGATCGCGAACCAGTGCAAATTATCGGACGTTTCTGCGCCTTAGTCACAATTTTACAGCGAAAAGAACCCGACAGCGACAAATTCATTGTCCGGCATTTCAACAAAACATCTCAACAATTTGACGGCGCCGCCGAAATCATTCGGATTCCGCAAGTACAGCCCGACAAACATGGCGTAGCGAGGTCTACCAATCACCTGATCGAACAATCGCCATTAAATCCAGACGGCTGGTACATTTACGGCGAAAGAGACGAAGACAGTATATTTGTAGTGGAGGCAATCGAACCCCGCAAAATTGCTCAATTAATCCCAGATGAAACACATTTCGGACTCCAAAAATCTCTCGATTATTTAAGCAGCAAAAATTGGGCAAATACACCAGCCCAAAAAGGGCAAGCAAAAAGAGTATTGTTAACCCCAAATGATGCTACAGAAAACGCTTCAATCTCTCCTTGGCAAGAAGGAGATATCGGGATAGTGATTCACAGTTTCGGGGGTATCGGCGGCAAAAAAGGCGAACGCCCACCGCTGGGAATTGTCACCGGACATTTTGCTTTCGGAGTAGCAAAAGTAGTGCGCGATCGCTTTACCAGCGAACTGCGTTTTGACATAGAATACAAACAAGTTTACGCCCACAATCCCGACGGAATTGTTGCGGGTTCCAGCAAATGGCAAAGCTACATGGGAGACTTGCAGCGCGGCTGGTTGGGCGATCGCCCGGTTTGCGATATCATCTGTAAATTAGACTGCGTGTGTTGCGACTACGATTTTGACGGCATAACCTTGTCGCCTTTAACCGAATTAAACCAGCAACTAGATATCATGATGGCCCGCTACCGCAGCGGAGACGGCACCGGCGCAAGTTTAGTCACGCCAGCAACTTCTTGCGTCCAAGATTCAAGTCAGGCAATTTACGCGACAATTAAAAAAATCACTTCCGAAATAGAGTCAAATCCTCAGATTCAAGACTGGCTGAAAACACATCCCACCGACGCACAAACCCAAAGATTTCACCAGTTAGTAGCTTTAGGAGAGAGTTTAGAAAAAGTATTAATGCCCCTCGGCATTGTCCGTCCAGATTGGCAGAAAAATCCAAGATTGGCGGGGATTGATGCAGAACTGAAAAAAACCTTTTTTGTTGGTATAGCAAACCTGATAAAAGCTGCTATTAGTTACCGAACAATGTTGCCGAGGCGCACCCAAGATGAAATCGCCAAAATTTTCTTAAAACAGGGAGCATTTTTGTGGATAATTCGCACAAATCAAGTTGGAGGATTTGACCCAGACATTGAGCCGATCGCACCGACAGGGCTTTGAATCAGCAATCGGTTTGTAGATGATTCAGATATTGAAATCGCTACTAGAAAAACCAAGTCTGCCTCCGCAGACTAAGAGATTGATATCATGTCCGGTTAGTTAACCTGATTCCTGTAGGGGCGGGTTCACCAACAATATTTGCTAAAAACCGACAATCTCAAAAACCCGCCGCGGCAATTGTATTATGCGCGATCGGACATGGTATGAGGCAGCATTTAAGCGGGATTTGGTATCAGTCAACCGTCAACAGTCAACCGTTAACAGTCAACACTTAACCGTTAACAGTCAACAATCAACCATTACCAAGGAGTGACTTGAACTTTGCCACCCGGTGCCAAAACTACGCGGAAATCAGCCAGCGGTTCCGCAGGTGGCCTGGTGCCAACAGGTTTGTAAAGCAACTCCGACAAAGGCGTTTCGGATCGATCGACTGCTGCCGAATTTTCCGACTTGTAACCGACAATCGCCCCGTCTTGGGCCACACTCACCCGATAAACCAACTCCCCATCAACCGGAGGCTTATCCTTCACAACTCCGTCAATTTGCTGGGAAAGTTTGCCCCTCAACAGCTCAATTTGCCCTGGATCGGTAATTGGCACCGCGCCCACCTCTGGGCTTGCCAAACCTTCAGCAACAGGAGTGGGCGTGCTTTCCGGCGAAGTGCTCGACTGCGGTGTGGCCAACGGTGAAGCGTCCGGCTGCGGCGCGGGGCTCGGAGTCGGCGAAAGCGATTCAGCGTTTGGAGTTTGAGTCCCAGGCAGCAAACCGTCAGCAGGAGGCGTGGGATTGGGATTAGGCGAACCCGATCCACCCGGATTCGCCGTCCCCTGATTCTGGCCTGCAGGATTGGGCTGCGGCACAGGATCTCTCGGACGCTGGACTTCGGGTACTGGCACCAAGAAAAACGCCATCGCAGCCAAAGCCAAACTCGACACGCCCACGACAGCGGGCAAAGTCCGCTTCGCCAAAGGTTCGGCCGACTTGACGTAACGCTTGGAAATTGGGGTTAATTGCAGCGACAATTCCGGCAGCGTCTGCGTGTCGGCAAAAAACTGATCGATCGCCTCTACCAAGTCAAATAGCTGTACCGTCGTCAAATCAACTTTTGCCGACAGTTCTGGTTTTTGATCGATTTGGGTTGGGCTGCCTGTGGAGGCGGGTAGAACGGTCAACCGGTGCAAATTCCCGTCAATTCTGTGCAACTGTACCATACCCAAATTCGGGCCGTAGCGATCGGGATAATGCACTCCGCTCATAAATTCTTGAGCGTAGCTGCTGACGGCCCTCACCAAGCTTTCAAAAAAGTCTCGTCCCCCGCTTAAAGGCTCGCCGAGACCGTTCACATAGCATTCAGCGCTCATTAATATCGAAAGCACCGGCCGTATATCTAACTGGCTGGCTGCCGATCCATCGCTCAACCCTTCTAGAACTAGGGTGCAATTTGGCAGACTGTACTGACGCCTAATAGTCATTTTTTATTCAACTTCTCCATCAAACAGGCTAACCCAGAAGCGCTGCATTCCGGCTGTGCCTGTACAAAATAGCAGTTTGCTCAACAAGTTCAAAGCTAGTTCGTTGAGCTTGTCGTCGGAATCGTAAGCTGCAACTAGCGATCGCTTGGGGTTCATTCGCGATCGAAAGTGAGCTCGAAATCGTTCTAAATACTCCGCCAGCGGCTGGTTCTGGTTGAGGGGGATATTTTTCGATCGCAACTGCTGGGAGTCTAGCAGCAACTGCCGAATTGTGGCGGTTAACTTGCGCGCCATATTACAGGCGATCGCCACCAGCGCTTTTGCCTCCACAATGGTAAGGGAGCGGCGCTGGGTATAGCGTCTCAGCGGGTTAGTATTACGCATCAGCCAAAGGGCAACCCGATTTTTGATAATTGATTCCAATTCCAGGTCCCTTGACACGGCCAGCATTTCTTCGGCACCTCCGAGATACAAGGCTTCGATCGCCAGCAACATCAAGTCAATTTGCAATCTGGCTCGGCGGGGACATCCCCCATCGGAGGGCGACAAGTCTGGCAAACTGTCTAAAATTAACGGGTTTGACTGGGTAAGCGAAGTTTCTGACGGCATTAATATCACGGCAACATCCATTCCAAACAAACTATACGGGCAGGGGGGGTCTTGAGCAAGACAAATTCTCAACCAAGAACTTCTCTGGGATACTTTATTTTTATCATTGACTTTTAAGTATATTTTCTAATTTAGCAGCAACCGACCGTCACAGGCGAGCTCCGGCGGGAGTTCGATCGCCCACTCCCGCCCCACCGCCACTTTGTGATTCCTTGCTTCGCCAGGGGTGAACGGAAGAGTCAATCGATTTTAGATTTTAGATTTTAGATTTTAGAATTGAAGCATTGACCCCACGGATGAATCCGGCGGCTTGTATCCTGGATGCTTTACGGTCAGAAAGCGACAAAGAATTACCCATTTCCCCTTTCTTATTCTCTATTGGCATCAATCAATGTTCAAGCTTTTGGGGTTGCACCGCCGCTTCTCTTTGAGCCGTAAAATCAGTAGCAGCCGACTTATCAGTTAGACTAATTTTTCCCTTGAGGCTTTCTTGCTCCACAATTCCGCGCATTTTAACAGAACTGTTTTGACCGGTTGCTGTGGAGTCGCTGCAACCCGCTAAATTAGGAACCGCACCCGACAAGTTCAATCCTTGAGTTTCCCACTTACCAAATAGAGAAGGTTTATCCTCGCCTGTTTTTTCCCTGCCCTCCCTGCTGCCCGATCGCAAATTACCGCTCAAATAAACACCCGATTGCTCGATTGTCAATACCAAAACATCAGATTTCAGACATTCGGGCAAACTGTTAGGATCGAAGCGATAAGTTCCCGCAATTGCCGGGGCCGCCTTTAAATTTGCTTCCCCGTAAGCAGTTACTACTTTAAATAGCAGTGCAACTGAGCCGATCGCAATCCCGTAAAATGCCAGCGATTTGAGGCTTAAATGATTCATCATCTTGGTAATTGGTAATTGGTAATCGGTAATTGGGTAAGATGCCCACTGCGCGCCCTACTCATCACTAATACTGAGTAGTTTGACTGAGTACCGATGCCAAGTGCGATCGCACTTTAACGTAGCACCGCGCAATCAGCAGCGAAGAATGACACTGCACAGCCAATTCATCAGTATACTGTCCCAAAGTTTGGCGCTCAATTCCCCACTCCCGACTCGTACCCGCAATAGTCAAATCAGCATTAGCAGAAGCCGCCACCACTGCTTGAATTGGCTCAGCAGCCTCCACAATCGGAGTTTCAATGCGCGATCGCACCTCAACCGGTAACTGATCCATCACTCGCTGAAACTCGTAACTCAGATTGTTTTCAGATTCCCCGTCAACCGCCACCCGCAGCACCGTCAAACGGCGTTCCTCACTATTAACTAACAGTCTCAGCGCCAATTCTAAACCCAAATCATCGTGAATGTTTGCCGCGTAAGGTACTAACAAGTTATTCAACCTTTCCCTGCCTCTGTCAACAAAAATTGCTACATCCACCTTAGCGTTGCTGAGAATTTGGCCGACACGCCCTCCCAAACGGTTGCTGCTAAAAGTAGGTCTGTGCCATCCTACTACAATCAAATCCGCGCGATCTATTTCCGCAATTTGTGCCGTTTCCAGGGCGACATCATTAGTAACCCGAATGATGGGATGTACGAATTTTCTCGCATCGGGCACTTCCAAACTATCAATCAATTCTGATAATTTCGAGCGGCGCTCTTGAATAATGCGATCGGCTTCCGCAGGCGTACTTTCAAAGGCATAGTCATCATTTAATTCTATCAAACTCAGAGGATGAACCGCCGCCGACTGTAAATCCTCACCACCCATACCAGCAGCCGGCTGCGCCAGCGCTACCGCTAGTCGCAGTAAACCTTTCTGCGTGCTGGGATTGGCAACGGGTACTAAAATTCGATAAGTTGGCAGCAATTCATTAGCAGTTTCTTCGCTGCTGTCAGCCATTTTTAAATCCTCTAATTCTGAATCCTCCGAGTTAACTTCTGAAATATCTAACCGAATTAACCGTTTGGGATAAGTCCACTCCAACAGCGGCGAAGTCATAAAAGTTGTCACTAAAGCCATGATGACTAACATCGTAAATAGCAGTGGCGAAACTACACCCAAGGAAAGACCGATATTCAGCACAATTAGTTCAGTCAAACCGCGAGTATTCATCAGCCATCCCAGCGCTGAAGCTTCGCGGTTGCTGATGCCACAAACTCTAGCCGCAACGTAAGTGCCGACGTATTTGCCAATAATTGCCACTCCCAAAACTGCGGCGCACAGCAGCCACAATTCTGGGCTGTTGAGCAAGCCGATTTCAGTCCGCAAGCCGCTGTAAGCAAAAAATATTGGCAGCAGAAATATTAGTACAAAATCTTCTGTTTTTTCAGCTAATTCTCTGGTTAATCCTGCATTTTTCGGCATAACAGCACCCAGCAAAAACGCACCGAAAATTAAATGAATGCCGATCCATTCAGTAATTAAGGCAGAAGCTACAACTCCCATGTAAATGCCGGAGAGCAATAACTGTGTTAATCTGCCAGTGCGGTTGTACTGTTTGGAAAGCCGCTGCAAGAACCAGCGGACTACAGTCAGCATGAAACCGATGTAAATTAAAGATGCAATAATTGTCGGCAAAGCACCGATCATCGAATTAGTACGAGTAACTGCGATCGCCACCGCTAACAAACACCACGCCGTCACGTCATCTACCGCAGCGCAAGTCAAGGCCAGCGTCCCCAATTTGGTATTCTGCAAGTTGTGTTCTGTAATAATTCTTGCCAGCACCGGAAATGCAGTAATTGACATCGCAGCGCCCAAAAACAAAGCAAAGGCGGTAAACGAAACGCTATTATTTGAAACGATGGGATACAGCAGCAGTGCGAGCAAGCTTCCCAGGGAAAACGGCACTAGAATGCTGACGTGGGAAGTTAAAATCGCTATATCTAAATTGCTTTTGAGATACTTTGGATTCAGTTCCAAACCAATCAAGAACATGAAAAATATCAGCCCCACCTCAGATAGCACGTTGAGGAAGGGAACGGCTTCGGCTGGAAAAAGTGCTGTTGCGGTGGCAGGTGCAACTAAGCCAAATAGAGAAGGCCCAAGCATAATTCCTGCTACAATTTCTCCAATGACTTGAGGTTGTTTGATCGCTCGAAATCCTAAACCTACAAGTCTCGAAAGTGCGATGACAATTAGAACTTCAAGCAGAACGAGAATGGGTATGGGCATGGCGTTTTTAGCTTGGGGATTTTTGCGGATGGAGAGGG
Source organism: Microcoleus sp. D3_18a_C4 (assembly GCF_036702415.1). Lineage (NCBI taxonomy): Bacteria > Bacillati > Cyanobacteriota > Cyanophyceae > Oscillatoriales > Microcoleaceae > Microcoleus > Microcoleus sp. D3_18a_C4. The sequence continues at coordinate 23,358 of NZ_JAUBTI010000091.1, forward strand.
CAGGGTACTAAAGCTGACTGAATTGCCGATCGAAAAAAATGGATACCAGCTCGATCGAAGGTAGAAGGCACCAGAGGCGCACCAACAAGGCCATTCTCTCACAAGCGAACAAAGGCTTTGGCAACATCCCACCAGGATTTTTCGTTTTTTACAAGCGCTTGCAAGTAACTTTAACCGCAGCCGGCGTACCCCGCACTATATCTCACCTCCGGGTGCCCACCGCCCATTTAAACTCACATCTTGCACCATTCTCAATTACTTGTTTAGGAACAGGCTTTTCGGCCTGTTCCACAAGAAAACTCATTCTTTCTTTGTGGAACGGGCCGGAGAGCCCGTTCTTGACAATGGTGCAACATCTGAGTTTAAACCTAGTGATATAAAATTGTCAGCAAAAGTAGCGCGCGCTGTGATAAACTAGAAAAGTTGTTTAAATTCGCACATCCGGGTTTTCGGGTGTTTCTAGGGCGCAAACCTTCAGAAATACGACCGGGTGGAGGATTAACCCGAATTAGGAGTTAAAAATACAATGCCAGTAGTCAGTTTGGCTCAAATGTTAGAGTCAGGGGTTCACTTCGGACACCAAACCCGTCGGTGGAACCCGAAAATGTCTCCATACATTTTCACAGAGCGCAACGGGGTTCACATCATCGACCTCGTGCAAACCGCTCAGCTTATGGAAGACGCCTACGAGTACATGAGAGTTGCCTCAGAAAAAGGCAAAAAGTTTTTGTTCGTGGGTACGAAGCGCCAAGCTGCCGGGATTGTAGCCCAAGAAGCTCAACGCTGCGGTGCTTATTACGTCAACCAGCGCTGGCTGGGGGGAATGCTCACAAACTGGACGACGATTAAGTCCCGCGTGGAGCGCCTCAAGGATTTGGAGCGCCGCGAGGAAATCGGCGCCCTGGATTTGTTGCCGAAAAAAGAAGCTTCGGTACTGCGCCGAGAAATGGCAAAACTCCAGAAATATCTGGGCGGGATTAAATCTATGCGGAAGATTCCCGACGGAGTGGTGCTGGTAGACCAACGCCGCGAGTATAATGCGGTGTTGGAATGCCAAAAGTTGGGAATTCCGATCGTCTCTCTGTTGGATACCAACTGCGACCCGGATTTGGTTGACATTGCGATTCCGGCGAATGACGATGCTATTCGATCGATCAAGCTGATTGTCGGCAAGTTGGCTGATGCCATCTACGAAGGTCGTCACGGTCAGCAGGGCGGCGACTCTGATGAAGACTACGACTACGACGGTGGTTACGAAGGCGCTGAATATGATGGCGAAATCGAAGAATTGGATGACCCCGATTATGTAGATCCCGACGACGCTGCTGAGGCCGACGGCGAAGAAACCGAGAGCTAGTATTGCCCTCGGAATCTGACACCAGGAAATTAAAAATTAAAGATTGAAAATTAAAAATAATTATTATTTTTAGTTGGATATTTTTAATTTTTAATTGTACATAAGCTGGTCTGCATTTAAATTGTATGTCAAAAAAGATTAAAGTCTTGTGGGGAGTAGGGGTTGGGCGTCCCGCCCGCCCTGAATATACAATTTAAATGGGCGACTGCTTAGCACGAGTCTAAGTCATTAGTAGAGCTCTGCCAAAAGCATTCATTGTGTCAGCGCCAGAATGAATTCTAGCGCTACACCTACAAAGTCGGTACTAAGATCGACTGGGTATTTCTTCACTGTGGTCTAATCATTAACATTAAAATTAGTGACTAATGACTGATGACTAATGACTGATGACTAATGACTAATAACTAATTTTGATTGGGAACTTAAAGAAGATGGCGGACATATCTGCAAAACTTGTTAAAGAACTGCGCGAAAAAACTGGCGCGGGCATGATGGACTGCAAAAAAGCCCTCGTTGAAAACGAAGGCAATATGGAAACATCCATTGAGTGGCTGCGGAAAAAAGGTCTGGCTTCGGCAGGTAAAAAAGGTGGACGAGTTGCCTCAGAAGGGCTTGTAGGCAGCTACATTCACACGGGTGGCCGCGTGGGAGTGCTGGTGGAAGTTAACTGCGAAACAGATTTTGTGGCACGTCGCGAAGAATTCCAAACTTTGGTGCGGAATATTGCGATGCAAATTGCAGCTTGCCCGAATGTGGAATACGTGAAAGTTGAAGATATCCCCGCCGAAGTTGTCGAAAGAGAAAAGGCAATTGAAATGGGCAAAGATGACTTGGGCAACAAGCCGGACAACATCAAAGAAAAGATTGTTCTAGGGCGGATTGAGAAGCGAATGAAAGAGTTATCTTTGATGGATCAGCCTTTTATTAAAGATCAGAATATCTCCGTGGAAGAGTTGGTGAAACAAACGATCGCCCAAATTGGAGAAAATGTCCAAGTGCGCCGCTTCGTGCGTTTTGTCTTGGGCGAAGGCATTGAAAAGGTAGAAGCTAACTTTGCCGATGAAGTGGCAGCCCAAATGGGTGTTCAATAATCCCAACTTAAGATTTAGAATTAAAAATTAAAAATGTGAAAAATAAATTTTTTGCATTTTTAATTTTTAATTTTTATAGGACTTATCGACAGACTATATTTGTAGGGTGGGCGTGCGATTCGTTTAACCCAAATGGGTAGCAATACTCAGGGAAGGTTAGCCTAACCAACTGGTTAGTATAACTGAATACACATCTAGGTGCAGGATTCACAAGTCCCTAGTCCTAGTCCGCAAGTGCAGCGGTAAAAGCATATCCCCTATTTTGTTGGGTAGCAACCAATAGGGTAAAGCGGGGATAAAAGACAAGAACTACTGGTAGCCGAAACTGGTAACTGTCAAGCAAGAGTTCATGTGTAGCGAAAGCAAAGATGTGTCTGAACCATCGTAATATAAGATGGTCTAACGGCTGAATCAAGAATAAACCCGTTGAAAAACACGGTAAAGACTGATTAAGACCAAGCCAAAAGGCAAGGATAGGGCATAGGCGATTTTTCACTCGACCTATAAGCACCGCCTGTAAACCCGGTGGATAGCATCGCACTAAAAGCTCAAACAATGTGTATTTGGAACGAAGTAACTCTCATATATTTCTGGAATCATGTCGATTATCCAGTAAGTAGCTAACGAATAGTATATGAGAGAGGGATTGTATCAGAAGCCAATGCTCTGTTGTAATAACAGAGATATGCAGACAGGTACACGGTAACTTCAATGA
>NZ_JAUBTI010000092.1:0-26391 GCF_036702415.1 Microcoleus sp. D3_18a_C4
ATTTTGTATACCCTTCATCGGGCTGCAAAGACGCCCACATCATAGCTGTACTCAGCTTGATGTGGGAGTATGTCACATTCGGTATTAATGGCGAGGCTTGGTGGCGCTCTGCTGCCAATAACACCTGCAATTGACACAACCCTCGACGAGGGATCGTTGCCGGTGGTAAAAGTTGTGTTGGGAAAAAACTTGACATCACCGGGTAATTGAAAGTAAAAATAAATAAAAGCAATAAAAACAATGAGGCTTTATGTTTGATTCGCGAGCGGCGATCGGCAAGTAGGGCATTGAGAAGTTGCTATTTCGTAAAACAATTTCTGCTAAAACACATCCGGTAATATACGGAATATCTAGGATTTTTTCCCAATCTAAAATATAAAATCAAAAATCTAAAATGGCAACAGCTATTCTCGATCTGGAAATCTCCCAACTGCCGCCAGAAATTACGGTTGAGGAGCGTTACAGCAAAGCCTTGGTTTTAATTCTACTGCACGGAAAACCGATCGGCCAAGCTCTTTTGCCCGTAGTCGGAGGCCGCCTTGGCGGTGACGAATTACGGGAAACACTGATGAAGGCTGCGGGGGACAACTTGTGGAAAAATTGGCTCTACGACACTCTAGAATGGGACGAACGCGGGCCTGTGCAGGCACTGCCGATCGCCACAGTAGCGGTTTGCACGCGCGATCGACCGGAAGATTTGCGGCGCTGTCTGGACGCGCTGATGCAGATCCCAGACGACGGTCAGGAATACTTAGTAATTGACAATTGTCCCGCCACGGACGCTACCAAGGAACTGGTCAAAAATTACCCACAAGTCCGCTATGTGCGCGAAGACGTACCAGGCTCCAGCGCTGCCCGTAACAGAGCTTTACGCGAAGCTAAACATGAATTCGTAGCCTTTACAGATGATGATGCGGCCCCCGATCCGAACTGGCTGCGATCGCTCTTGGGAAATTTTAGCGATCCGCGAGTTATGTGCGTCACGGGGCTGGTGATGCCATTGGAACTGGAAACCGAAGCGCAAGAATGGTTCGAGCGCTACAGCCCCCACGGGCGGGGATTTGAGCGCCGAATTTTTGATGGGGCGCACTGCAACCCTCTGATTGTGCATCTTGTGGGAGTTTCGGCGAGTATGGCTTTGCGGAAAAGTTCGATCGACTACATTGGCCTGTTTGACGAAGCTTTGGGGGCGGGGACACCCACGGTGGGTGGCGAAGACAGTGAACTTTTTGCCCGCATTTTGCGCGCGGGCTACTGCATTGTGTACGAGCCGAGAGCCTTGAGCTGGCACCGCCATCGGCGCACTTGGGAAGAATTGCGAAAAACGCTCCAAGGCTACGGCATCGGAGTCTATGCTTTCTGGACGCGGCTGTTGGTAATCAACAGAGAATTCAGTGTGCCTGTGTTAGCCTTGTCATGGCTGTTGTACAAACAAATTCCTGAACTAATTGCTTCTTTGCGACAGCAACCGGATTCTATCCCTAGTGATTTGCTTTTGGCTCAACTGCGGGGCTGTGTCAGTGGCCCGATGGCTTATTTTGTGTCTCGCAAGTGCTTGCAAGAAATTAAGGGGAGCAATTGCTAGGATGATATTTTCCTAGACTTGTAGGTAATACTCATGACAATTGGTGTAGACTGAAGTAGCCTGCATAAAACCATCAGTAATGATGACTTGGACTTTCTCTCACTTCTCTCAAGCTTTGGCTTGAGAGCATCTCTGTAATCCTTGCGGTTCGAGGTTGGTCAAAACCAGTGAAGAATACACCTCCAAAATTTGTGCAAAATACGGTGAGAGCCATAAAAGTTAGGTGGCTCTAAAATTTTTCACTGCCCCAACTGTGGTTAGAAAACACCCAGTTTGAGTAGCGCTTTAGGGATTTTCCTTAAAGCTTTGTGGGATACCACCATGCTCTGGGACCTGTCTGATGAGTGTGCTATATTCGGATTCTCTCAGGTTTCGGAGATTGTCGGGATTAAAAGTATCAGCAATGAATAGGGATTTTTAGATTCTTTTTAACGGCAGATGAAGGGAGCTAGTACCTAGGTAGCGAATAAATAGACAAAGTAGTACACTAATAGACAAATCTACGGTGTACCATTTTGTTCAAACCACATGAATTCGCGAAAAAGCTTGGATTGTCAGTAAAGACACTCCAGCGCTGGGATGTTTCGGGGAAGCTACCAGCCAAGCGCACCCTGTCGGGTCATCGGTTCTACACAGAAGACGATTTCTTGATAGCCAATGGGCTCAAACCCATAGAAGCCAAGCGAAAGACAATCGTCTACTGTCGAGTTTCATCCAGCGGGCAAAAGGCAGAGCTGAAAAATCAGGTACTTGCAATGGAAGCCTTCTGCCTAGGTCGAGGGCTGAGTATCGACGACTGGATATCAGAAATTGGTGGCGGGCTAAACTTTAAAAGAAAAAAGTTTCTAGCAATCATGCTGTCAATGCTCAGGGGCGAAATATCAATAATCGTAATTGCACACAAAGATAGGATGTGCAGATTTGCCTTTGAATTCATCCAAGAACTTGCTGTATCAGTGGGATGTGAAATTGTAGTCGCCAATCAAGAGTCATTGTCTCCCCAGCATGAATTAGTAGAAGATTTGATGGCGATAATCCACTGTTTTTCTGGTAGATTATACGGTGGGCGAAATTACTCCCAGGAAATCAAAGAGCAGCTAAAAAATGCTATTGACAAACCCGTAGAAGGCGTGGCAGAGTTAAACAAAGAAATCCAGTGTTGAGGTCGAGCAATGCTTTGATCCATCAAAACAAAGTTAAAGCTAAACAAAAGTCAATCAACAATGATGAGCAAACACGCTGGCATAGCGAGGTTTACTTATAATTGGGTACTGGCGACTTGGAGTCACCTTTAGAAAGATGGATTAAAGCCCAACAAATACTTGCTCAAGAAATTCTTCAACAATCACGTAAAACCTGAACTTACCTGGATAAAATAGACGGTAATCTGCCAGAAAATAACTCAATACACCTTTGACAATCTTGGAGATGTGTTTTCTAGATTTTTCTCAAAAAAAGGTGGATATCCTAGGTTAAAGAAGAAGGGGTATCACGACTCTTTCACTATTGATGCTGGCGGTAAACCAATCCCTGTGGGCGGTAGGTCTATAAAGCTGCCGACAATCGGCTGGGTAAAAACCCACGAAGGACTACCTCACACAACTTGCAAGTCAATCACCATTTCGCGCACTGCCGATAGTTGGTTTATGGCGTTCGCTTACGAAGAAAATCATGAACCTATAGTCAAAACTCATGAAATTGTAGGAGTTGATGTGGGTGTCAAAGAGTGGGCTACACTTTCAACGGGTGTAGTATTCCCGAATCCAAAGCACTACAAAGCGCATCTCGCAAAACTCAAGAAACTGTCAAAAAGTCTTACGAGAAAAGTAAAAGGCTCCAGCAATAGACATCAAGCTAAAATTAGGTTAGCAAAACACCATGCAAAAATAGCAAACCTCAGAAAAAACACTCTGCATCAAATCACTACTTACTTATGCAAAAACCACGCAACGATAGTAGTAGAAGATTTGAAGGTGGGTGGAATGCTAAAAAACCACAAACTTGCGGTATGGTAATAGCTGACTGCGGTTTCCATGAATTCCAACGTCAACTAGAATACAAAGCTCAAAAATTTGGCGTCAAAGCGATCGTTGCCGACCGCTGGTTTCCGTCAAGCAAAACCTGTTCAAATTGCGGACATATCCAAGATATGCCGTTGAAAGAAAGGATTTACAACTGTGAAAATTGTGGTCAGTCGATGGACAGGGATTTGAATGCAGCGATAAATTTATCACGGTTGGCTAAACCGTGAAAGCTTACCGAGGGATAGCCGCTCCCATGCTCCCGATGAAGTAAGAAGCAAATGTCTAGACTTGTCTAATATTTGTATAGCAGATGAAATGCAGATGAAGTTAATTGTTGTCATGTAAATATGGAAAATCTAACAGTTAGCATAATTATTCCTAGCCACAACCGAAGTTCTTCGCTGCGACGGGCTTTGGATGCTTTGCACTTGCAGACTTATCCGATCGACCTAATGGAAGTTATTGTAGTCGCAGATAGCTGCATTGACGATACTTTAACAATGCTACAAGACTACAAAGCTCCGTTTAAAGTGCAGGCGATCGAGGTAAATTGCCGGAGTGCTGCCATCGCCCGCAATACGGGAGCGGCTTCGGCTACCGGCAAATTGCTGCTGTTTCTCGACGACGATATCGAAGCGCTGCCGCCTTTGGTGGAAAGCCACGCGCGGGTTCACTCTTTGCGTCCGGGAGTGGCTGTCATCGGCCCCTATCCGCCTAAGTTGCACGGAGGAACTAGGTTTTTTGACGTGGAAGTGCGCTCGTGGTGGGAAGAGAAGTTTTATCAGATGAGCCAACCTGGTCATCGATTTACTTATCAAGATTTGCTCAGCGGCAACCTTTCTTTGGATGCAGAACTGTTTGCTCGTCTCGATGGCTTTGATTCGGCTTTTGGGAACTGCGGCGGGGAAGATTACGAGTTTGGGGTGCGTTTGCTGAAAGCTGGTGTACCTTTTGCTGTAGCGGGGGAGGCTGTGGGCTATCATTACGAACACGAAACTAATAATCTCGATCGCTCTTTTGGCAGATTTCGTCAGGAAGGGCGATCGGATGTTTTGATCGGTCATCGACACCCGGAACTCAGACCGATACTGCCGGTAGCAGCCTACGAAACTGCTGACTCACTGGTAGATAAAATTGTGGTGGCGATCGCGTTTTTCTGGCCGGCTGCTGTGGATTGGCTGGCTGTGGGAGCCAGGAAATCTCTGGATTTGCTCGAAAGCTTGGGGATGCGGGGAACTTGGCGGTGGTTGCGGGCCAAATTGCGCGGTTATTGGTATTTGCGGGGTGTGATTGATGACTTGAAAAGTCGATCGGCTCTTTCTAGTTTTATGCAAGGTGAGCCTGCTGGTGCTGACTTGGGCAGACATGAAATTGAAATCGATTTGCAGGAAGGTTGGGAAGCAGCAGAACGAATCATTGACGAGCAAAAACCCGATGGCATTTACCTCCGTTACGGTGAAGTGTCAGTCGGTCACGTCACTCCCAAATTGGGTGTAGAGCCACTGCGGGGCGCTCACTTGCGATCGATTCTGGCGCTTCAGTTTGCTCAACCGCTGGCTGGGGCGATCGCGGTTAACGGTATGCCCAAAAGTGCTGCTCATTCTGAGCGTAGCTTAGTTGACAACACCCTACTTCAACATCTACTGTTATTTACAGTATTGGGCAAAAAACCACTGAAAAATCCTTCCTAAGCTAATCAGCATTTAAATTGCTTATCAATAAATAATTTAACTCTTGTGGGAGTAGGCGTTGGGCTTTGAGCCACGCCCCAAATATGCAAGTTAAATGTGGTGGAATAGCTGACATAATTAGAGTAGATAAAAATAAAAAATAGAGGTGTAATTAAGCATTAAATTAAGCAGAAATAAATAGGAATTGAAGTTAAAAAGAGAGAAATTAACAATGGTAATTATGGCAATAAAATTGATGGAAGGTAATTTTTTAGAACCAATTGCTGACAAGCTGACCCTGGTGCAGACCCAGAATTTGGTTAAGATTCAGCCCTGGGAGGGCTCCGGGCCAGAACCTCAGATAGCTGCCGGAGGTGTGCGGTGAGAAATGCGGGAACGCTCCTCGATCGGCGCAAAATGGCTCATTGGTTCGATTTGCTGCGGGTGTTGGTCGATCGCGAGATGAAATTACTTTACAAGCGATCGACCTTGGGGATTGCTTGGACTTTAATCAGTCCGCTGTTACAGTTGGCTGTATTTTCCTTTTTGTTTCGCTCTGTCGTACCCCTTAATATTCCAAAATTTTCTTCCTTTGCTTTCAGCGGCTTGTTAATCTGGAATTGGTCTCAAACGGTATTATTTAAATCAACGGCATTAATTACCAATCATAAGCCACTACTCAGGCAGCCAAATTTCCCCCCGGCAATTTTGCCGGTAGTCACGACGACGACGGGGCTCATTCACTTTTTCTTAGCATTGCCGGTGTTACTTATCTTTCTGGCAATTGATGGCGCTCCTCTGAATGCAGTGCTCTTGTTGTTGCCAGTGCTGATGATTATTCAGTTTGTTTTGACAGTTAGTTTTGCTTATCCCCTTGCCGCTTTGAATGTCACTTTCCGCGACACTCAGCACACTTTGGGAGTAGTTTTGCAGATGCTGTTTTACCTGACTCCGATTTTCTACGACATCAGCAGCGTCCCCGAAAAATTTAAGATTTTTTATTACTTAAATCCAATGGTGCCCCTGATTGAAGCTTACCGCGCCATACTTCTTAAAGGTATGCAGCCGGATTGGTCGGCTCTGTTAATTTTGAGCTTGGCTGTGGCGGCTCTTTTACCAATCGGACTGGGAATTTTTAGACGGCAAAGCGCTCATTTTGTGGAGGAAGTGTAAATGCGTGAAGCAATTATTGTCAAGGGTTTAGGTAAGCGTTTTAAGCGCTACTCTACCGCGAAACCTATTACGATTATGGAAGCCGCTTTGTCGGGTTGGCGGAAACTGAAGCCGGAGGCGAGTTTTTGGGCGCTGCGGAATATAAATTTTACTGTTTCTCCTGGCGAAATGCTGGGAATTATTGGCAAGAATGGCGCGGGAAAATCAACGCTGCTGCAACTTATCGGCGGTATTTGCCTGGCTGAGGAAGGCTCTATTAAAGTTAACGGCCGAATTGGCGGCTTGTTGGATTTGGGTGCGAGTTTTCACACGGATCTAACGGGCCGAGAAAACGTGTTTGTGGGTGCGGTGGTGGCCGGTTTGACTCGCCGGGAAGTGGCGCGCAGATTTGACGATATTGTGGAATTTGCAGAGTTAAAACAGTTTATTGACAGCCCGATGCGGACTTACAGTACGGGGATGAAAATGCGGCTGGCTTTTTCTGTGGCGGTGCATACCGATCCCGAAGTGCTGTTAGTTGATGAACATTTGTCGGTTGGTGATGTGGCTTTTCAAACTAAATGTTTGAATAAGATAACTGAGTTTAAGAATCAAGGATGTGCGATTGTTTTGATTTCTCACACTGCGTCGCAAATTCAGAAAATGTGCGATCGGGCTTTGTGGCTGAAATCCGGTGAAATCGTCGCTTACGGGGAACCGGAAGTGGTAGTCGGTCAGTATTTGTCCGAAATGCGATCGTCCACAGAAAATAGCACTCCCCTGCGTGCTGCTGAAGCTACAAGTAGCGGTTCGCCACTGCGAGGTAATCAGAATCGCTTCGGTACTATGGAAGTAGAAATTACCGATGTCAAAGTGTCGCCAAATACCGAAATAGATAGCGGCGATGCTATTAGCATTGAAATTCATTATTCGGTGTCTCAGGAAATTTCTGCTGCTATTTTTGCCGTGACAATAAGCAGGGATGATGGTCAAAGTTGTTTTGAGACTAATACTAATCAAATGGGCAGACTGCTGCCGCTGGTGAAAGGGAAAGGCAAAATCCGGCTGCAAATAGATAGGCTGGATTTAGGAAACGGTCAGTATTACGTGAATGCTGGGGTTTACGAGGAAACTTTGGCTTACGCCTACGATTATCAGTGGCAGGTTTATCCGCTGTACGTGCGATCGACTGTAAACCAAAAAACGATTCTTTGTCCGCCGTACCGCTGGGAATTTGAGGGCAAAATGCCGCTTTTGGATTTAGCCGAACCAGCCACGGCCACTTACGATTTGGATAAGAATCATCCGGGCTACGCCAAGATTTTGACTCAGTTGGAAAATAAGCAAAAACCTGACTTTTTAATGATTGGTGCTCAAAACTGCGGCACGGAATCTCTATACGGCTATCTCGCAAATCACTTGCAAATTATCAAAGAAGGTTTCCGGGATATTCACTTCTTTGAATTAAATTTTGAGCGTGGCGTTGAGTGGTACAGCAAGCAGTTGACTCGAAGTGTAGCGAGTGACAAAGTGCTGCTGTGGGAGATGACTTCTTACTATATTTATCATCCTTTGGTGGCGGAGCGAGTTTACAAGTGTTTCCCGGATGTTAAGCTGATTGTAATGCTGGGAAATCCGGTAAAACGAGCGTGGATGCACTATCATTTAGAAGTGGCGAGCGGCTGCGAAAAGTTGGATTTTGAAAAGGCGATCGCTTCAGAACCTGATAGACTCAAAGGTGAGATTGAAAAAATCAAAGCAGATGAAAATTATTACAGTTTTAATCACCAGCATTATTCCTATTTGTCGCGGGGAATTTATGTAGAACAAATCAAAAATTGGCTCGACTATTTTCCGAGAGAACAGTTGCTAATTATCAAGAGCGAAGATTTTTACGCACATACAGGCAAAGTCTTTTCGGAAGTATTGAAATTTCTGGATATTAGTGAGACTACAAGTAAAGAATATGAAATTAATCATGTCGATGAATACAGCCCAATGCCCCCGGAAATCGCACAACAATTGACTAATTATTTCCAACCTTACAATCAGGAACTTTCGGATTTGTTGCATGAGGATTTTAGTTGGAGTTAGGAAAAAAGTTTTTAACTGCAGAGTTCCCAGATAGGAACATGAATCATACCTCTTTCTTCTCTTCCTCTGTGCCCTCTGCGCTCTCTGCGGTTCGTAAAAAAAAATCTAATTCACAAACCATTTATCAGCTATAAAAATGAAACGGATATTTTTAGTAGGCTCTCCGAGAAGCGGCACAACGATGCTTCAAAGTTTATTAGCCGCTCATCCTGAAGTTATTTCTTTTCCTGAATCTAAGTTTTTTCACTATTTACTGTACAAGAAGTTTGCGCGAAAGTTGCCAGGTAGGATGGAAGCTTTTTTTAAGGATGAGATTAATCGGCCTGAACTTTTGCAAGATTTTGATGATAGTCAAACTGTGGCAACTAAAGTTAGTTGGTTTGTCGGAGTTTTGGATGGTTTGGCGGCGGAACAAAACAAAAGTATTTGGTTGGAAAAAACGCCGGAACACATATATTTTATTGAGGATATACAGCGCTTTTTGCCGGATGCTAAATTTATACATATTTTGCGAAACAGTATGGATACAATAGCTTCTCTGCATGAGGCTACTAGGAATTCTCATGATTTGTGGGGGCCTGGTTGGGATTTAAACCACTGTATCCATCGCTGGAAGGAGGCGATGTTAATTAGTCACAAATATGCTAAAAAATCTAATCATATATTAGTCAAGTATGAGGAAATTCTAGATAATAAAGTCAAAAAGTTAGAAGAACTTTGTGATTTTATGGAAATTGAATATGATGATAGAATGCTAAAATTTTATCAAGAAAAAGCTGCTCATCTCAGTTTAAATCTGCCTTGGCATCAAGGGATTGATAGAGAGGTTAAAAGTAATAAGGTTCACAAATATCATAAAATTTTTAATAGCCTGGAAATTCGATATATTTTAGATAATATTAAGCGAGTCAAGGGTGAAATTGCCTGGAAGTTGACGGTGGAAGTGAGCGAACCAATTTCCGATATTTGCGATATTCCGCAAATATACGATCGCCTGTGCTGTACGATCGAACTAGAAGGAATTAAACTCGGTATTGTTGAATTGCCGATTTGCGATGGCATGGTTGCGGCTTCGGTGTTGGCGGATGCGGTTGCAGCCCAGTTTGCTTGGCAAATTCTCGATCGCTTCTTTCAACGCAATCGCTGCGAAAAAGGCAATAAATTGTGGGAAACTGTGCTGAAACCATTGCACCCTAAACATGACTGGACGCTATTTTTGCAAGAATTATGGGGGCGTCCGAATTGGCATTTGGAGGATTTCTACAAGCCAGAAAGCGCAGAGGAAGTCCCAACAATTACCCTCGAAAAAGATTTGATTGTCTTAGAAATTAGCGAGGATTTTGCTAATATAAAAGTTGAGCTTTCGGAAATTGACGTGCTGGTGAAAATAGGCGGTGTTTCTGTAGGTATTGTCACTGTTGCGGTGGAAAATAATTTGGTTTCGGCTCAAAAATTGCGATCGACAATTAATCGAAATATTGGTTTTGAGTTGTGCGTCGCCGCCGTGCGAGAAGCTTTGCTGGGAAAACCACTCAACGGCAAGCAATGGCTACGATCGCGCCTAGCCTCTTGTGCTCAACAAAGGTCTAATTTGCCCGACAGGTTGAATGCAGCGGGTGCTGGGGGCATTTACCCGCCAAATGCGGTGATGTTCGGCAGGCACGAGGGTGCGATCGGGACGAGTGTCAGCCGTCGCGCCTCACTCCCGGCGGCGGCGCTGCCGGAAATCGAGTCAGCGGCGGCAATCGCGGGGGAACCGACAATGCAAATTCCCCAAGAAAACGAGTTTCCAAAGCAAGTATTTTACGCACCGGAAATCATTGGCTCAAAATCTTCTTATGGGGAAGTTTCTCACTCCGTGAAACCTCAAGTTTTGGACAATCATGGCGTTACACAAAGGCTGCCGATTCTCTCCTACCGCCGCATTTCTCCTGACGGTTTAGACGCAGTTACTCCGCAGGTTTTGGAACAACAGTTGCAGTATCTCAAAGATCGCGATTATTATAGTGCGAGTTGGGAAAATTGGCAAAGTGCGAAACGGGATAAAACTCCTTTACCCGGTAAAGCTGTATTGATGACTTTTGACGGTGGCTATCTCGACTTTTTCCAATATGCTTGGCCTCTGCTAAAACGCTTTGATTTTACAGCAACTGTTTTTCTCGTAGCAGAGTCAATAGGAAAAACAAATAGTTGGGAAAAAGCCGAATTTGAAGAAGTGCAGTTAATGGGATGGCCGGAAATTTTGCAACTGCGGGATGCAGGGATTGAATTCGGTTCTATGTCTGCTACTCATCAACCTCTGACTGCATTATCGCCGACAGAAATTGTGCGGGAGGGGGCGAAATCTCGTGCTATTTTGGAACGGGGATTAGAGAAATCTGTTAAATGTTTTGCCTATCCTTACGGCGATGTCGATCCCATCGTAGCGCATTTAATTGGAGCGAGTGGATATACTTTTGGTGTATCATATAAATTAAATTATAGCAGTTTTGACGATAATTTAATGTCGCTGCCACGCATTAAAGTTACAGCAGAAAATTTTTTATGGCAATTAGGTTTGTAGGGTGAGTCACCCAGCGAGACTTTTCCCTCTACTCAAAATCTCTCAACAGACGCACCTTACAAATGAAATCGCTTAATCAATCCCTTGATTTTCCGCTGCAAATAACCGCCTAACCCTCTGGAAATCTTCTCAAATTTATAATAAAATAAAATATCCATAACATCTTCAGTTTTCATATACTTTAAATAAGAAATCATTTTATCTGTCAGTTCATCATTAACATCATCGATGTACTTTCTCACGGCCAACCTTTCCGAAATATTCCATTTCTTATCAAACTTGCGGTGCATTTCCGTCTCATAATCCCGAAAATCTGATATTTTCCCCTCCAAATAGCTTTGAATATATTTCCCCGCTATTTGGGCACCATCCATCCCGTGTCTAATGCCCTCGCCGCCCAAAAAATTTACTGTCGAAACACTATCGCCGATCGCAATTACATTATTTTCTTTCCAATAAATATCCTTCAAGCCGCGACTGTACTTCAGCGTCGAACCGTGTTTGTCAATAATTTTATAATTTTTAGACTTCAGATATTCATCAATCAGTAAATCAATATATTTTTTCAGCGGTGACAAATGTCTCACCGTTTTCGGATCTAAAAAAATGCGACCCGCACCAACTTTCAGCCTGTTTGGTTCCATTGGGAATATCCACGAATAACCCTTCGGCATCCATTTATCACCCAAAAAGAAGATTAAATCATTGGCATATTTATCATAAACTTCGGGTTCTACTTCAATTAGATATTCTATACCAGTTCCCGACAAAAAATCTGGTTTATCATTTTCTTTGTCATACATAATCGCCCTAGCAAAACCCGTCGCATCAACTAATACTTTCGTACTAACTTGGATGATTTTGCCGTCGGAAAGCTGTTTGAATTCTACGATTGTTTCGCCGTTGGCTTGTGAATGTTTTATGTAGCGATAACCAAGCCAAACCTCACTTCCGTTTCCCTGAACTTCGCGGGCGAGAAATGCTCTAAATTTAGCAAAGTTTAAAACAACTCCCAAGCTTTTAGGAGATTCCCAAGTTTGACTTACTTTGCTAGTTTCAATAGTAAGTTTGTGCCAAAAACTGCCAATAACGGATTCGGGTAAATCGAATTTAGAGAGGGTTTCTAGAGGCGTGGCGGCGCTGGAAAAGTCATTTTTATCAAAACTATCATTTTGTTCTGCCAGCAAGACTTTGTGGCCGGATTGGGCTAGAATTCTCGCGCAGTGACCGCCTGCTGGGCCTGCTCCTACTATTACTATGTCAAAACTTTTTAAATTCATTTTGCTTTTAACTCGCTTCCAATGTCAAAACACCCGCCGAAATATCAACTATCAACCGCCGATTTTTCAACAACTGGCGGCCGATTAAAACTTCGGGTACTCCATCACCTACGTGAACAGGAAGATCGAATTCTTGATTGTCAATTCTGATTTTTCCTGCATAAATATCGAAATCAAATTCTCCCTTAGCTGTCTGCATTTCTTGCCGCCTAATATAAGTCCAATCAAGCCCCTCAAAATCTTGCTCATCCATTGCTAGCCAGCCCGAAAAACCTGTATCTAGCAGAGCGTCAACAGGTAATTCTAAGCCGTTATTAGCAATCAATTCAACTTCAAAAAATAGCTCATCATTATCGCCAAAGCTTCCCTCAATCATATCGTGCCACAAACTCCTGTATCGTTGATACGGAAAAGGTAGGGGATAGCATTTGGGTGTTTCTGGCGGCACATTTTAGTAGCCACCATATCATCCTTGTCGATAAAGTGTTCCCCACTGTCGGGTTCAACCGCAATGTACCAGTTGTAGTGGGTTTTAATCAATTCTGGTTTTAGGCGATCGAAAATTACTTTGCAACGCTTGCGAAATGCCGCTCTTTCGGCTCGCCACTGGGCTTTTTTTTCTTCTGACCACTCAATTTCTGGGAACAGTCTTCCCCGCCGCACGGTACGATTTGGTTTTACGTTAGTCATTGTTTTTTTCTCCCTTATCCTCCAATCTTCCTTCAATCATGCGGCTCTTTCACTGTCATAGATCGGAGCTCGAATGGTAAGGTGCGCTGCACCCTACCATTCTAGCTATTTACACGCTAACAGGAGACTGTTTGCGGCTGAATGTTGCTAAGATACGATCGCACATTTGCGACGGAGTTAATCCCAAACTGGCAAATGATTGTTCAGGCGTTGCATGATCTACCAATGTATCGGGTACACCCAACCGCATCACGGGAACAACAACATTATTGTCCAACAAAGATTCGGCTACTGCTGAACCAAAGCCTCCCATCAAACAGCCTTCTTCCATTGTGACAACTTTGCCGATTCGCTGTGCCAAAGGCAAGATTAATTCGGTGTCCAAAGGCTTGACAAAACGCGCATTGATCACAGTTGCTTCAATACCGTGTTCGCTCAGAATCTCGGCGGTTTGCATTGCCGGATAAACCATTGAACCGTAACCCAAGATCAGCAAATCGTCGCCGTTGCGGAGAATTTCGGCTTTGCCGATCGGCAACTCTTCCCAACCTTCTTCCATCAAAGGTACGCCGTAACCGTTGCCGCGCGGGTAACGCATGGCGATCGGGCCGCTTGTGTGGTTGATTCCCGTGACTACCATCCGCTGCAATTCTGCCTCATCTTTTGGTGCCATAATTGTCATATTTGGCAGACACCGCAAGAAAGAAATGTCGTACATTCCTTGGTGGGTGGGGCCGTCAGCACCGACAATGCCGGCGCGATCCAAACAGAAGAAAACTGGCAAGTTTTGGATGCAAACATCGTGAATTATTTGGTCATAGCCTCGCTGCACAAATGTCGAGTAAATTGCCACAACCGGGCGCATTCCTTCGCAGGCTAAACCAGCGGATAAAGTCACGGCGTGCTGTTCGGCAATCCCGACATCAATATACTGTTTAGGCAGTTTTTCATGAAGTTTATCCAGACCAGTTCCGGTTGCCATAGCAGCGGTAATGCCGACAATCTTCGGATTATCTTCTGCTAGCTTGACCAGGGCGTGGGCAAAGACTTTCGAGTAAGCAGGAGGCTTGGGTTTAGTGGAGGGAATGCCTTTGCCGGTGGCTAAGTTAAAGGGATTTTGGGCGTGATATCCTACTTGGTCTTTTTCGGCGATCGCATATCCTTTGCCCTTCACCGTCACCACGTGAACCAACACCGGCCCTTGAATGGTATGAGCTTGTTTGAAAGTGGCAATTAACTCTTCCAAATTGTGTCCGTCTACCGGGCCCATGTAAGTAAAGCCTAATTCTTCAATTACTGCTCCAACTTTCGAGACGGCCAAGCGTTTCATCCCTTCTTTGAGGCGTTCCATTTCTGGAGTAAAAGTTTCGCCCACAAAGGGAATGTGTTTGAATTGTTCCTCTAAGTTATCTTTGAGAAACTGCACCGGTGCCGACAATCGCATTTTGTTCAAATAGCGGGTAATTGCGCCGACGTTGGGCGAGATTGACATCTCGTTGTCGTTGAGCACAACTAACAAATTGGTTTTCGGCATATGGCCCGCGTGGTTGATGGCTTCGAGTGCCATGCCGCCAGTCAATGCGCCGTCGCCGATGACTGCTACAGTTTTAAAGTTTTCCCCCTTGAGGTCGCGCGCCATCGCCATTCCTAACGCTGCGGAAATGCTTGTGGAAGCGTGGCCTGCGCCGAAGTGGTCGAATTTGCTCTCGCAGCGCTTGAGATAGCCTGCAACGCCGTCTTTTTGGCGCAGGGTGTGGAATTGGTTGTAGCGGCCGGTGATTAATTTGTGAGGATAAGCTTGGTGGCCGACATCCCAGGTAACTTTGTCGCGATCGAGGTCGAGTGTTTGGTAGAGTGCTAAGGTCAGTTCGACTACACCCAATCCTGGGCCGAGGTGGCCGCCGCTAGCGGCTACAGTTTCTAAATGCTTTTCTCGAATTTGTCGGGCAATTTGTTCGAGTTGATGAATCGAGAGGCCGTGTAATTGGTTTGGGTGAGTCAGTTCGCTGAGATGCATATTTTAAAATCTTGCTCCTGTGAATCAGGACGAATCCTTAACAGATATAGGTTATGCCTGCGAGGTTGGGTACGCGCAAACGTTAGAATAGTTTAACGGTTATTTGAGAAAAACTGTTAGGCGTAAGATTTTTGTTAGTTTTGGCCTAGTAATTATAGTTAATAAATTGTGCGCCGTCAATCGATTTTAGATTTTAGATTTTAGATTTTAGATTTTAGAGGCGACCCCACGGATAAACGCGGGGGCTTGAGGATTTTCGATTTTCGATTTTGGATTGATTCCACGGATAAATCACGTCGCGGGTACCACCTTTGAAATTCGTGGTCAAGATAAAAAAAGCTTATGTTGTTAGTTGCTAATCGCTAATTGTTAGTTGAACTAAAATTATTAGGAATTTTAAACTGCTTTTTGTAGCGCTGGCTGACTTTTTAGCCATCTTGTTTCTGCAAGCGGACTATGATACAAAATCAATAACTGTGATGGGAGCATCTCATATTTGTAAAAACACTTCTTCTGCCTCTTTCCTTCTGCCTCTTTCCTTCGGCCTCAAATTAATTCAATACACCTCTTGCAAAAATAATTAGCACGGGCTCTGGGGCCATCCCACAAGAAAAAATAACTCTTGTGGGATGGGCCCCAGAGCCCGTCCCATCAATTGAGGAAAAGGATTTTTGCAAGAGGTCTAATCTCCCTTACTCCGCTGATGGCAAAGGAGTTTCCGCTTCTTCGGGCGGCGGAATTTCCGCAGGACTCGATTCGGGCGACGGCGAGGGACTCTCGCTATCGGGCAGCGGAATTTCCGCAGGACTCGATTCGGGCGACGGCGAGGGACTCTCGGCCCCTGGGGAGGGAGTCTCCGAAGGACTTGGGGCGGGAGTTTCCGGCGGTGGGGGAACTTGTGCGGGCTCTGGCTGGGGGCTTTGGCGGCTTTGCACCCACAAACCTAAACCGCCACCGGCTAATATCAGCCCCAACACCCCCAGTAGGGGCAGCGGCAGCTTGGATCGCTGTTTTTGAACGGGTTCCGGGGCGGGGGAAGTTTCGGGGTACAACAACTGTTTGGACGATTCTGAAAGCTGAGATTCTGGAATCCTCCCGGACTTTTGTAGGGATCGCGGCAGGGACGGCGGCAGCGACGCCGAGGCTGACACTGGCGCTGACGCCACCGCTGAGGCCACCGTCGGATCGAACAGTACCAATCTCTCCGGCGACATCCGACAGTGAGTCGCCACCACAGAGGTATTGTCATAACCGTTTTTCTCGTTGGCGAGACGAATCCAAGACTGAACTGCGGCTTCCAAAGACATTTTGCCCTCAAGCACCTCTGGGCCATAATTCTCCCAAGATTTCTCTACCCAGTCGTTGTCGCTCAAACCGTCGGAACACAGCAGCAGTAAGCCTTCTTCTTCGATAATAAATCGCTGAATCGTCGGGCGCAGGAAATCGGCATCCCGCGTTCCCAAAGCTTGAGTCAGGGCTCCTGCATCCGATCGCAGTTGAGTCTCCCAGTATAAACAATGTCCTAGCTGGACTTCCCTTGAGGCTACGTCGTCGTCCACAGTCAGCCGGTGACAGTAATTTTTGCCAATCCAATAAGCGCGGCTGTCTCCAACATTGACTAAATAAAGTTCGTGGCTGTTATTCGAGGGCAAATCCTCGGAAATTTTCACTTTTTGAGGCAACTGGAGGGCCATCACCAAAGTCGTCCCCATCCGTTGCCGCAACTCTTTTCCCTGCTCATTATTTTGAGCGGAAATCACATTATTCACAACTCTCACTATTTCTTCGAGTTGCTTAATTACCATTGTAGGCGTCATCAACTCTTCTTGTTGAGTGATTTCGGCGAGCAAATTTTGGATTAAAGCTTTCATGGACTGGACGGCTAATTGACTGGCAACTTCTCCTCCTTCGTGGCCCCCAACCCCGTCGCAAACCATTGTCAAGTAAGGAATTAGTTTGTCGCCGCCTGAAGTTTTGCTAAATTGAAAATCAGCAGCAGTCGGATAGCAACTGTCTTCATTTTGGGAGCGCTGCGGCCCGGTATCGGTCATGCCGACTACTTCTAAGTGCAGAGGCAATTTAGCGGCTTGTTCTAATAGTAAATCGTTTAGTTCCAGGGCGATCGCGTCGAAATTCATGCTGCTGCGGCGCATAAACTGACAAATCTCTCCGAGTTTCGACTGCACCTCGGGTTGCGCTGATTCCACCAAACCTGACCACACATCTCCCAAATCCCGCAGCGTCGGTACAAAATTGCCCCGGTGCAGTTCCAGCAGGCGTACCCGCCAACCTTCCACCCGCAAATTTTCCGGTACCAGCAAACTCGAAGCTACTCCCTGTTCCGACAGTCTCGCCCACAGTTGGAGCATTTGCCACAGCCAGTAAACTTGGCGCGCGGCGGTTGTCCCCGACCAAGCTTGTAAAATAGAAGGATACAGGCTGCCGAAATTATTGATGGGCACATTTTCCAACAACAGCACCTCTGTCGCTTCCGGTGCTTCGCCTAGCGAACAAAAACCGTATACTTCCGGCGTATGCAGCCGTTGGGGATACAAATGCAGGTAAGGCATAATCGTATCCGGCAGTTGTTCCGGGACGCTCGGAGGCAGAACTGGACGGCTGTCGAGCCAGATTTGGGGTGCAATGACAAAGTATCGATCGGCTATTACCTTACCCGCCGGCACTTCCTCGGCTGCTTGCCCCACCACCCACACATAGCGATAAATTAAATCCGTTTCGCACGCTGCACACTGCTGGCGGCCAAAGGTATTGCGGGGATCGGGACAGCTAAGATTCGGGCAATAAATGGGTTCGGAGAAACTGCTGATCATATCGAAATAGTTTGTGTAAAAACATTCTGAAGATATATGATTCGCCAGCCCAAATTCATGAGCTTGAGAATAAACTGATTTTAGCCCCTATTAATTTCTTAACTGCCTTTGGGCCCCTAGAAATTGTAGTTTCTGCCAGTCTGCACCGGCTTAAATTGTAATTTAAGTTACTAAACTCAGACTTGGAGTACGATGGAAGCCTCAACCTGGTACCGCTGCGCGAAAAATCGCTCTGAGGGGCTGCAAGTCGCAAACCCTTGCATAGTCAGTTGTTGGCCATTCTTAAATCTTAAATTTCCAATCTAAGATCTAAATAGTATCACCTATTCTTTTTTTGACATCCTCCCCGCCCTAGAAGGGCGAGGATTCCCAAGACTCACGACTTGGGTTTCTGCTTCTGTCCCCTAGGGGATTTCGCACCAGCCTTAACAGATTTACTCTGTTGGGGTCTTACAGTCGCTCCACAGACTGAAACGGCAAGCCCTGCCGCCAAAATATTTTTTGCCGCATTTATATCTCGGTCATGGTGCGTATCGCACTTAGGACAATCCCATTCCCGGATATTTAACGGCATTTTTTCAACAATGTGACCGCAATTTCCACATCGTTTTGAACTAGGAAACCAGCGGTCAATCTTAATTAAAGTGCGACCGTACCAATCGCATTTGTATTCAAGTTGCCTGACTAATTCGCCCCAACTTGCATCACTTATAGCGAGAGCAAGTTTGGGATTCTTGATCATATTCTTCACAGCTAAGTTTTCTACGGCGATGGTTTGGTTCTCGCGCACCAACCGTGTCGTTAACTTGTGAAGGTTGTCTTTTCTCGCGTCAGCGATTTCTTGATGCACTTTCGCTACTTTAAGCCGTGCTTTGTGTCGGTTATTTGACCCTTTTTGCTTGCGGCTTAAAGCTTTCTGCGCTTTTCTAAGCTTGCGGTATTTTGCCTTGAACCCTTTGGGATTGCCAATCTTTTCGCCTGTACTTAAAGTGACCAAGCTTGTAACTCCTAAGTCGATACCGACTTGGTTTTCCGTCTTAGGCAAAGGTTCAATTTCAACATCTACCAACAAAGAAACCGACCACCTACCGGACGGTGCAAGCTTTACAGTAATAGTTGATGGCGTTGCGCCATCAGGCAGTGTACGGCTCCAGCGAATCGGCAACGGTTGTGTACTTTTTGCCAAGTAGACTTCCCCGTTCCTGAACTTGAATGCCGACTTGGTAAATTCTGCACTGCCACCGTTGCGTTTCTTTTTGAAGTTAGGATATTTTGCCCGTCCATCAAAAAAGTTGGTATAAGCTGTTTGTAGATGTCTCAAGCATTGTTGCAACGGCACACAGCTAACTTCGTTGAGGAAATCTAGTTCTTCAGTTTTCTTCCACTCGGTCAACATTGAAGAAGTCTCAGCATACCCCACTCGTTTCTGTTCTGTGTACCAAGCTTCAGTTCTTACTGCTAAAGCACGGTTGTAGACTAAACGAGTGCAGCCCAATGTGCGCCGCAACAAACTTTCTTGTTCCGGTGTTGGGTATAATCGATAGCTGAAGGCTTTTAGTGTCATTCTTGCTCTTAATTTGTTGTTTCACATAATAACACATATTATGTGAAATAGAGTGCTTTAACAAAAGCTAATGTAAAGCCGTCCTATAAGGACGGGGTTTCAGACCCCATTTTATTGATGAACAGCACAGAGGTTATGCTCAAGAAGTGAAAGACGAATGCCTACAAATGTATGTTAATGGCATGGGTTTTAGGGAGATTGAAAGAGTCAAAGGTGTACATCATACGACAATTATGAATTGGGTTAAACAACTAGGATAAGCTGTTGCACATTTAAACTGTGAACTAAAATTTGATAAAGTTCTTGTGGGGAGTAGGGGTTGGGCGTCTCGCCCGCACAAAAAACACGATTTAGATGCACAACAACTTAACTCACAGCCCATAAAATTCTTATTAAGAATGATGCAAAATTTTAGGTTTCACCTTTTTTAAATTGGCTAACCTTCTCTTGAAATCGCCTGGTATCTATTTAAACATCGATATTCAGGCAACTTCTCTTCGCCGTTAACCTAATAACTCGACACAGTTAAAACGATCGCCTCCCTATCTCCCAACACCAAACCATACTCCAAACCCTCAACAACCGCTTGATAAGAAGCATCCAAAATATTACCAGAAACCCCCACAGTCGTCCAGCGGTCTTGACCGTTGCTAAACTCAGCCAAAACGCGAGTTTTAGCAGAAGTTCCCGCACATCCGTCCAGAATTCGCACCTTATAATCTGTTAAGTTAAAATCAGTAATTGCCGGATAAAAATTCCGCAAAGCCTTCCGCAAAGCCGCATCAAGTGCCGAAACAGGGCCGTTTCCTTCCGCGCATTCCAGAATATCTTGACCGTTAACAGTCACTTTCACAGTTGCTAAAGAATTAACTGTTTCCTCCCTACCTTTATCGCAGTGAACTTGAAAACCTTTGATTTCAAATAAACGCTTGCGCTTTCCCAAGGCCTCGCGCATTAACAATTCAAAAGACGCCTCAGCACCTTCAAATTGATATCCCTGACTTTCCAAATCTTTCAATTTTTCCAAAATTTGGCGGCAAGCAGGATTTTTGCGATCGAGATCCATGCCAAAAGTGCGCGCCTTCGCCAAAACATTGCTCAAACCAGCTTGATCCGAAATCACAATTCGCCGCCTGTTGCCAATTTTTTCCGGTTCCAAATGTTCGTAAGTTAACGGATTTTTCTCAACAGCCGATACGTGGATTCCGCCTTTGTGAGCAAAAGCAGAAAGACCGACAAAAGGAGCACGGTCATCGGGAGCAAGATTGACAATTTCACTGACCGATCGACTTACTTGAGTTAATTTAACTAATTGCTCGTCTTCAATGCAATCATAATTCAATTTGATCTGAAAATTAGGAATCAAGGAACATAAATCGGCATTGCCGCAGCGTTCGCCGTAACCGTTTATAGTTCCCTGTACCATCCTCACTCCTTCCCGCACAGCAGCCAAAGCATTAGCAACCGCAACTCCAGAGTCGTTATGAGTGTGAACTCCTAATTGTAAAGATTTTTCGCGATTGGTTCCTAAAGCTTCTAAAACATCGCGAACAACCTGACTGACTTCGTGAGGCAAAGTACCGCCGTTAGTGTCGCAAAGCACCAGCCATTCTGCACCGGCATCGGCAGCTACTTCTAAAGTTTTAATAGCATAATCGGGATTGTGTTTATAGCCGTCAAACCAGTGTTCGGCATCGTAAATAACGCGCCTTCCCTGACTCCGCAAATATTCAATTGTATCTCGAATCATCGCCAGATTTTCTTCTAGCGTGGTCTTCAAACTTTCAATAACGTGCAAATCCCACGACTTGCCAAACAGCGTCACCCAGCGAGTACCGGCGGACAAAATAGCCTGCAACATTTCATCATTAGCTGCCGTAGTTCCCGGCCGCCTAGTGGAACAAAAAGCTACAACTTCTGCTTGAGTTAGGGGCTGTTCTTTGAGTCGCCAAAAAAATTGTACGTCTTTAGGATTCGCCCCCGGCCAGCCGCCTTCAATAAAGGGAATTCCTAAACTGTCTAACTGTCGAGCAATTCGCAGTTTGTCTTCGAGAGATAAGGAGAGTCCCTCGCACTGAGCACCGTCTCGCAGCGTGGTATCGTAGATCCAGAGCCGATTTGTCATGGGAAATTGCGATCGAGAAATTGGTAATATATCACTTACCATATTAGATGAATTTATTTGAATATAATGCGATAATATATAGGAAAATTAACATAAATCTAACTGGGGTAAATTGCTGTGGTCAAGGTACAAGCGCAAGGAAAAACATTTGAGTGCGATCGCGGAGCCAATCTCCGTGAAGTATTGCTCAAAAACGGC
Organism: Microcoleus sp. D3_18a_C4; assembly: GCF_036702415.1. NCBI lineage: Bacteria > Bacillati > Cyanobacteriota > Cyanophyceae > Oscillatoriales > Microcoleaceae > Microcoleus > Microcoleus sp. D3_18a_C4. The sequence continues at coordinate 21,794 of NZ_JAUBTI010000092.1, forward strand.
ATCGATCTCTACAACGGCAACGCCAAAGTCATCAACTGCCACGGCCTCGGCACTTGCGGCACCTGCGCCGTCACCGTCGAGGGCGAAGTTTCCGAGTCCCAGTGGCGCGAAAAAGCCCGACTTTCGGTTCCTCCCCATTCTCCCGCCTCCAACCGCCGTTTGTCCTGTCAAACCAAGGTTTTAGGCGATATTAAGGTGACAAAATATGACGGTTTCTGGGGCCAGGGTTCTGAAACTGTCTGGAACCCCCAAGCATAGATTTTTTGTTAAGGAAGGCTGATAGGACGATCGCCTTGCCAGATAATCTGTAAGACTTGCATAATAATTCTAACTGTAAGGTGTGCTTAGCGCACCTTACCCTAAAGAAAGCCGAGAGGTCAATCGATTTTAGATTTTAGATTTTAGATTTTAGATTGAAGCATTGACCCCACGGATAAATTCGGGGGCTTGTTTATGGGATACACGTTTTTTATTTATTTCTCCACGGATGAATCCGGGGGCTTGTATCCTAGATGCTTTCGGTCAAAAAAGCCAGACAGTCCATATAAAAGTTAATGAATTCATCTAAAGATATTCTGATTATTGGCGGCGGAATAATTGGTCTTTCGCTAGCAGTAGAACTGAAATTGCGAGGGGCATCTGTCGCCGTTCTCACCGCCGATTCTAAACAACCGACGGCCCGGGCTGCCGCCGGAATGCTTGCCCCGCAAGCGGAACGAATTCCCCCCAGTCCGATGCTGGATTTGTGCTTGCAAAGTCGCGCACTGTATCCCGCCTGGGTGGAACAGCTAGAAGATATTACCGGATTGAAAACGGGATATTGGCGATCGGGAATTCTCGCACCTGTGTGTCAAAATGAGCCTCAAGAAAAGCCGCTGTTGTCAAACCTTAATTATCAATGGTTGGACAGAGATACTGTTCGCCAGCACCAGTTTGGATTAGGTCAAGAAGTAATTGGCGGTTGGTGGTATCCTGACGACGCTCAAGTTGACAACCGCGCTTTATTTCGGACGCTTCAGGCCGCAACTAAAGAATTGCAGATTGAGATTATTCAAGGCAATGCAGGAGAAATTATTCGGCAGGGAAACCGAGTTGTTGGCATTGAAACAACAGCAGGAAAATTGCAAGCAGACCGTTATGTTTTGGCTGCAGGTGCTTGGTCTGAGCAGTTATTGAATGTTCCTGTTTTTCCAAGAAAGGGACAAATGCTGTCAGTATGTGTACCAGAAGATAGGGGAGTTATCCAGCCCCTGCAAACCGTTCTATTCGGGACGGGCATTTATATTGTGCCGCGTCAAGATGGCAGAATTATTATTGGTGCAACTAGCGAAAATGTGGATTTTACGCCGGGAAATACGCCTGCGGGAATGCACACTTTGCTAGCAGGAGCGATTAAGTTATATCCCGAATTACAAAATTATCCGATTCTGGAGTTTTGGTGGGGATTTCGGCCAGCTACGACCGATGAATTGCCGATTTTGGGTGCTAGTGCTTGGGAGAATTTGACATGGGCTACGGGGCATTACCGCAATGGCATTTTGTTGGCTCCGGTGACGGCTAAATTGTTGGCTGATTTGATGTGGGAGCAAAAGTTAGATCCGTTATTGGCTGCTTTTCATTATTCGAGGTTTCCTGAATCTTGGAAGGTTGAAAATGGTAAATAGTGAGATTTGTTGCTTTTTTTAAGACGAGGCAGAGCCGCATAACGAGAAACGAAAGTCAACCAAAAGGATATTTTTTGCTATAATCTAATCAGCACAATAGGGTTTTGTAAGTTATGACCTTCAGTGATGTGGTCGAGACTATCAAAAATCTTTCTACTGACGAAAAGCAAGAGCTTCAACTGTTGTTGAAGCAATATCTCCGGGAAGAAGGTCGCGAAGAGATATATCAAAACTTTAAGTCAGCGCAGATTGAACAACAAAAAGGTGAACTGAAATTTTCCGCTAACATCAATGAACTCAGAGTAATGATAGAGGAATAATCGTGGAAGTCAGTTTCAGTTTTCAGTTCTTCATTCAAGCGTGCTTTCAAAAAGCTGATCGAAGGCGATGCTGATTTGGAGGCTAGGTTTTGGCAAAAGCTGGCACAGTTCATCATAGAGCCGTGTGACCTGAGATATTGCACCATTTTTAATAAGCTTTATGAACAGGCAAGATGCCTGTTCCACAAGAAAATTCACTCTTTGTGGAACAGGCATCTTGCCTGTTGCTGACAATGATGCAATATCTCAGTTTGAACCAAGCTTAAAAACTCATAAATTTTCGTTCTAAATTAGTTCGCATCCTGTTTTTTGGGTTGGTTTAATTCCCTGCATTTAGCGGCAGCCAAATCGTAAGCATTTTGGTAATCGCTACCGCCTAACATCACATCGCCGTAATATTCATAAGGTTGATTGCCGTAAACCGGCAGCGGGTCGTCTTCAGGATAATCTTCTTTTGATTCTTCTAGGATTGCTTTGAGTTTCTTGACGCTGAAGCGCTGGACTGGGAAGTAATGAATGTCTTGAGCGATGAAACCCAGATGGGGAAAGGTTGGGTCAACAATTCGCTCGTCGAGTTCTATCCAGCTATACTCGATGGGTTTGTAAGGCACTCCCGGTACAGCTAAAAATCCTTGAACATAAATTGCGCCCTCTGTGGCTAACGCTGCTTTACAGGCGTTGTCAAAACAGTTTTTACGGTTGCTTTTGATGCGAGTCGCCATTTCAATAGAAAGCGTCTCATCTAATAGTTCGGTCATAACCCATTTATAGTCGCGTCTGCGATTAGATTGTAGCAAATCCGAGCTATGTCCGAGCACAAAAAACGCAGGCAATTGCGATCGTCCTTCAAATTCTCTTCTCAAGGAGTTGATCCAAAATCCTCTGCGCTTCTGGATGTTGTGTCAGCTTTGGTTTCCGGGGCGGGCGGTTTGTCGATCGCCCCTATCACCCTCCCAACGGATAAAAAGTTTTCGCGAGTAGCCCAACTTTTGAGCGTGCGATCGAGTTGAGGGTAGATCCCGCAACGGTAAAGTGTGCCACAGACGATGCAAGCAAAAATAGCGGCATACATCATCGAAGGTCGATCGTGCAACCAATCAATCATATTAATGCCTTCCGGTGCAGCAATTTGTTCGGCTGCTAACAGGCTTCACAGTTTTTTTTGTAAACAAACCAGAGTTGTGATAACCTCATAAATGTGCAAAAATCGGTTCCCACAAAAAAACCTTTGGAAGAAACGGGGAAAGTCCGGGGTAAATCCGCCGCTGTCCCGCAACTGTGATGCTAAGCTAAGCACTTATCCACACACCATAGATATACTGAATGAAAAGCGCGATTAAAAAGTCGGATTTTGTGCTAACTCCTTATATGAAAAGCAACAACTTTAAAGCTAGTTGCCAAATACTCAATACAGTGATTCCTTATACATTTTTATGGTTTTTAGCCTTTAAAGCTGCTGCCATTTCTGTATTCCTGCTGCCGCCAATAATGGTGTTGATGACACTTTTTTCAGGACGTTGTTTCTCTTTGATGCACGATTGCGGACACTATTCTCTTTTTAGTTCCCAAAAAGTCAATCGCATTATGGGTTTTCTGCTAGGTATCATCAATGCGATTCCTCAGTACCCCTGGTCGAGGGGACACGCTTATCACCACAAACATAATGGTAATTGGGATATGTACCGAGGCCCTTCGGCGTTGATATCCACCGAAAAATTTGCGGCGCTAAGTCCATTTAGTCAAAAGATGTATCAGTTACTCAGACACCCATTGATGCTGTTTCCCGGTGGTTTTTTCTATCTAATTATTAAGCCAAGACTCGCGCTGATATTGGGAACTACGGGTTTTATCCGACATATTTTTGCTTGTCTCAAGCAAGATTTGGGCATGGGTTTATCTGCAATCATTGCTTCTTATAAATCCAAACATTGGTATACGACGGCTGAATTTTGGGATTTACTGTTCAACAATATTTGTGTTGTTGGTAGCTGGATTTATCTGAGCAACTTACTGGGGTTTGGCTTTTTCTGGAGTGTTTACTCAATTGTCATGACCTGTTCTGCAGCGATATTTATCTGTATTTTCTTTGTTCAGCATAATTTTGACGGTTCCTACGCTCATAAAGCCGAAGGTTGGGACTATCTTCTGGGCGCAATTGAAGGCAGTAGTTACTTAAAATTACCAACTATTCTCAATTGGTTTTCGGCTGATATTGCTTACCACAATATTCATCATCTCTCTGAGCGAATACCTAACTATAATCTTCGGGATTGTCACAATGCTAATATTCACCTGCTGGTCAACTCAAAATCACTGACAATCCGCGAGATTCCTGACTGCTTCCAATTCATTCTTTGGGATGCTGCTTCAGATAGTCTGCAATCGATTAAATTATTTCAGCAACAAGAAGAAATTGCCTTGAGTAATATAGCTAATTAAAATCGGTGGACAATAAATTTGGTAGCTTCTTGCTCCCCAAAATCCTATGGTATCGTTTCGGGTTGCACCGGAATTATATAGAGGACACGGCAGTGCCGTCGGGAGCATCTCAGTTTTGTAAAAAGCATTTTTTTTATTGTAGTGCGAGCGTCCCCGCTCGCGTATTGTACAATAC
>NZ_JAUBTI010000093.1:0-26137 GCF_036702415.1 Microcoleus sp. D3_18a_C4
GTTCTATCATATAGCAGAGGGCGAAGAATTTTGGCTCTTATCATACTTTTAACCATTTACAAAACCGGGATGCTCCCGAAGAGCTTTCAGTTCTGATTCTGTTTCCCACATTTCAATCTTGACAACTCCTGACATTTTCGCTCTTTATATTTGGGTAGTAACTCACAAAAAGAACATCTACTAACTGTAGCACTTTTTTAGAAACTTGGTATAATTATTGAAACTCATTTGAAGCTTTGTGAATTTATTTTTTTATTATTTTTAACATTGTTAAATATTCTTTACTGATTGATACAAAAATATAATTAAATGATATTGATTTGAGTGCAATCGGATGGAGCCAAGGAGAGTAAAAGCCAATAAATAAATAAATTACACTTTATTAACTTTTAATATGTTTTAATATTTTTAGTGCATCCTAGATAGATCGGCATAGTCCGCTAAAAGCAAGCATAGCCTTTCTAAGATAGTGAACTTTTGGCGGTAGAAAAAGCCATTCTGACTCGCTGCCCTTGGCTCCTCTACGCTTTGTAGAAAAGTCCGGGCAAAAACTAAGCTAACTTTTGTTGAGTAAATTACTATGTTAGAATCAGCTCTAACAATAATTAAGTTTTAAAACCGGCCTGAACCTCACGCTCAATTCCCTTGCGATCGCTAGAATAACAATGACTATCAACTTAGCTGGCTATCAATTCGTTGAAACCCTCCACAGCGGGATCAGAACTTCAGTCGATCGCGCTCGCAAGGATTCGGACTTTTCCAGCGCGATCGTCAAAACGCTAAAGGCTGAGTATCCCACTCTTTCTGACATCACCCGCTTGCGACACGAATATCAAATTCTGCACAGCTTGAACGTAGAAGCGATCGTCAAAGCCATTAGTTTAGAAAGCTATAAAAACGGTTTAGCACTAATATTAGAAGATTCAGGCTCCGAGTCTCTCAACGATTGGATGAAGCGTAAAAAACTCACAATCATTCAATTTCTTTCTTTGGGTCTCCAGCTTGTCTCGGCATTAGCAGAAATCCATAAACATAACATTATTCATAAAGATGTAAAGCCACAAAATATTATCATCAACCCAGGCACTGAAAAAGTTAAAATTATTGATTTCAGCATCGCTTCGCGCCTGGAACGAGAAAATTCGACCCTCAGCCATCCAGATTTGCTCGAAGGCACACTCGCCTATATGTCGCCCGAACAAACTGGACGGATGAATCGGTCAATTGACTACCGCACTGATTTTTATTCACTAGGCGTTACCTTCTATGAAATGCTCACAGGCGAGTTGCCCTTTAATTCCACAGACCCGCTGGAATTGGTACACAGCCATATTGCCAAAACTCCCATTCCCCCTCACCAGCTAAATCCTGAAATCCCACCACAAATTTCAGCGATTGCGATGAAGTTATTAGCTAAAAATGCTGAAGACCGCTACCAAAGCACTGAGGGACTAAAATTTGACTTAGAAACTTGCTTGGTAAAACTACAGGCTAGCGGATATATTTCCAATTTTGTTGTTGGAAGTGCGGATAAAGCAGGGCAATTAAATATACCGCAAAAGCTCTACGGTCGCGACCAAGAAATTGAAAAAATTCTAGAAACTTTCGATCGCGTTGCCAGTGGCACCACCGAATTAATGCTGGTTTCCGGTTATTCCGGGATAGGCAAAACAGTTTTGGTCAATGAAGTTCACAAACCCATTGTGCGGCAACGAGGTTATTTTATTGCGGGGAAATTTGACCAGTTCAAGCGCAATATTCCTTATGCTTCCCTGATTCAAGCATTCCAATCCTTAACTCAGCAACTTCTAACCGAAGGCGAAGTAGAAATCCAAACTTGGAAAGAAAAACTGTTATCCGCTTTAGGCGATAACGGACAAGTCATTATTGATGTTATCCCTGAAGTCGAATTAATTATTGGCAAACAGCCACCCGTAGCTGAGCTAGGGGCAACTGAAGCTCAAAACCGTTTCAGTCGCGTCTTTAAACAATTCATTGGCGTATTTACGACTATTGACCATCCCTTAGTTATCTTCCTAGATGACTTGCAGTGGGCGGATTCGGCATCGTTGAAATTAATTGAATTGCTAATAACTGATTCTGATAGCAACTATTTATTGCTGATTGGGGCATATCGAGATAACGAAGTTTTTCCCACGCATCCGACGATGCAAACGATTGACAAAATTCGCCAAACTGGTGCGACGGTGAATAATATTGTCCTTCAACCATTACACCTGGTTCATGTCGAAGAATTAATTGCGGATACTTTAAATGAATCTGGCGGTTCGGAATCCCTGTCTGTAAAGACGCGAAATTTCGCGTCTCTACTTTTTAATAAAACGCAGGGCAATCCTTTCTTCTTAAGTCAACTCCTCAAAACTCTCTATCAAGAAGATTTGTTGACTTATAACTTCACCCCCCTAATCCCCCCTTCCCAAGGGGGGACAAAGGGGGGTTGGCAATGGAATATTGAGCAAATTCAAGCGATCGGCATCACCGATTACAATGTTGTCGAACTGATTGCTAGAAACATACGCAAATTGCCCGACTATACACAAAAAGTATTAAAATTTGCTGCTTGTATTGGCAACACTTTTAACTTAGAAGTTTTGGCGATTGTCAATCAGGAATCATCCTTACTCACGGCGGCGCAATTGTGGGAAGCACTTCAAGCTGGGTTGATTTTAGCTTTGAGCAATGAATACAAAATTCCCCTCGTATTTAGTCAGGAACAATCGGGCGGTTTTAGCTTAACTGATGTGAAGGTTGACTACAAGTTTTTACATGACCGAGTGCAGCAAGCTGCCTATTCTTTGATTCCAGATGAGCAGAAAAAAGAAACCCACTTAAAAATCGGTCAACTGCTGCTGCAAAGTACAACGCCAGAAGACCGAAAAGAAAATATTTTCGCTTTAGTTAACCAACTCAATTATGGTACTGACTTACTTACCACTGAATCCCAAAAATATGAACTAGCCGAATTGAATCTGATTGCAGGTCAGAAAGCGAAAGCTGCTACAGCCCACGATTCCGCCGTCAAATATTTGCAAGTAGGTTTATCTCTGCTAGCGGTAGATAGCTGGGAGAATCGGTATGAACTGACATTAAGTCTGCATGAGGAAGCAGCAGAATCAGCATATTTGAGTGGTGATTTTGACCGAATGCAGAGATTCGTTGAGATAGTACAAAACTGCGCCAAAACGCTATTGGACATAGTAAAAGTGTACGAAGTCCAGATTCAAGCTTATATGGCGCAGAACAAGCTGCTCGAAGCATTGAATACGGGGCTGCAAGTCTTAAAGCAGTTGGAGGTAGAGTTTCCCGACTCGCCAAACCCATCTGATATTGGACAGGCGCTGGGGGAAACTGCGGCAATTTTGAGCGGAACCCGAATTGAGGACTTAATCGAGCTCCCTGAAATGACCGATCCTTATCAATTAGCAGCGATCAGGATTTTGTCAAGTATATTTTCTGCTTGCTATTCTGGGATGCCCGTACTGGTGCCTTTAACAGTGTGCAAACAGGTCAATTTATCCGTTCAATATGGCAATGCTTCTGTGTCTCCTTTTGCATATGCGGTATACAGTCTTCTTCTTTGCGGGGCGGTAGGAGATATTGAGCGGGGCTATGAGTTCGGTCAATTAGCTTTACGTCTAGTGTCAAAGTTAAATGCCAAAGAAATCGAAGCCAAGACTTGCCACTTAGTGTATGCTGCCGTTCAACATTGGAAAGAACACGTCCGAAATACCTTAGAACCTTTCCTGTCAGCTTTCTCTGGCGGGCTAGAAACTGGAGATTTAGAATATGCTGGCTATGCCGTCATGGTGTGGAGTCATTACTCGTTTTTTGTTGGCAAGCAACTAATGCAACTCGAACGAGAGATAGCAACTTATACAGATGCCCTTCATAAAATTAGCCAAGAAACAGCGCTTAATAATACCAATATTTGTTGGCAAGCCGTCTTAAATATGATGGAAAAAAGCCAAAATTTAGGCCATTTAAAGGGGGAAGCTTACGACGAAGACAAAATGCTGCCGCTATATCAGCAAACTAACAACCAACTGGCAATTCATTACTTATACTTGCACAAACTTGCGCTTTGTTATGTGTTTGATAATTACGCGGAAGCTTTAAAAAATATCCCTCAAGTAGAAAGTTCTTTCGGAGCATCTACAGGGCAGCTAACTGTTGTTATCTTCTATTTCTACGATTCTCTAGTACGGCTAGCTGTGTATTCTGAAACTTCGCAGTCCGAGCAACACGACATTCTTAACCGAGTACAAGCTAATCAAGAAAAATTGCAAAAATGGGCATATTATGCCCCAATGAATCATTTGCATAAATTCTATTTAGTCGAGGCTGAAAAGCATCGGGTTTTAGGGGAAAAATTAGAGGCGATCGAGATGTACGATCGCGCGATCGCTCTGGCCAAAGAAAACGAGTACATCAACGAAGAAGCACTAGCTCACGAACTCGCTGCTAAATTCTATTTTTCCTGGGGTAAAGAAAAGATTGCCCGCAATTACATGACCGATGCTTATTATGCCTATATGCGCTGGGGAGCTTTAGCTAAAGTTAAACATCTCGAAGAAAAATACCCGCAATTAATAGCGCGATCGCCTGCAGTCACGGAAACCCCTTTCAACCCTACGATGACAATTGCTCCTTTGACCATTTCAGGCGGTCAAACAGAGTTGCTAGACTTGGCAACTGTAATGAAAGCATCTAGTGCCATTTCTAGCGAAATTGTTCTACCTAACTTGCTCATCAAGTTAATGAATATTTTGATAGAAAACGCAGGCGCTGAAACAGGCTCGCTTATTCTCTCAAAAGAGGGTCAACTTGTTATAGAAGCGGCGGGGACTAAAGATCAAGTGCGAGTCCTAGAATCTTTACCAGTATCAACTTCTGGGCTAGTGCCTATCTCCGTACTTAATTACGTCACCAGAACTCATAAAGATGTCGTTTTAAATGATTCGGGCCTTGATGATATCTTTAACGCCGACCCCTACATTGCCCAACACAAACCAAAATCAATTTTGTGTGCGCCTATCCTATCTCAAGGTAAGTTAAGTGCCATCCTGTACCTAGAAAACAACGTGATTGCGGGCGCTTTCACCCCGAAGCGGGTAGAAGTGTTGCGGATGCTATCGGGACAAGCTGCGATCGCCTTAGAAAATGCCAACCTCTATCACACTTTAGAAGTCAAAGTAGAAGAGCGAACCGAGGAATTAAAAGCCAAAAATACGCGCCTAGAAGTAGAAATTCAAGAGAGACAGCGAGCCGAGCAAGCCGCCGAAGCAGCCAACCGCGCCAAGAGCCAATTTCTCGCCAACATGAGCCACGAACTTCGCACACCGCTCAATGGCATTTTAGGTTATACCCAAATCCTCAAACGAGACACAGATTTAACCAGTCAGCAAATTTCTGGTATTAACATCATTCATCAGTGTGGCGAACACCTCCTAACTCTAATCAATGACGTTCTAGACCTCTCCAAAATCGAAGCCGGAAAAATGGAACTCTACCTCACCGAGTTTCACCTGTCAGACTTTCTCCAAGGCATTACTGAAATCTGCCAGATTCGCGCCCAACAGAAGGGAATCTCTTTGATTTACGAACCGCTAACTCGACTTCCCACTTGCGTCCAAGCCGATGAAAAAAGATTGCGGCAAATTCTCATCAACTTACTCGGTAATGCCATAAAATTCACCGAAAAAGGAGGCGTTAGTTTTAAAGTAGACAGACTGGAGACTCAGCAATCTTTGTCATCACCAATCCCCAATCCCCAATCCCTAACAGCGAAATTTATTTTCCAAGTAGAAGATACAGGCATTGGCATCGCGCCGGACGAACTCTCAAAAATATTTTTGCCCTTCGAGCAAGCCAGCGGTTCAGATCGCCAGATAGAGGGAACAGGATTAGGGCTGCCAATTAGTCGCCAATTAGTGGAGATGATGGGCGGCGAACTGAAAGTACAAAGCTCTTTAGGTAAAGGCAGTATTTTCTGGTTTGAGTTAGAGTTGCCTATTACCGAAAGTTGGGAAAGGGATCAAAAAGAACCTCCTGAAAAAATTATCAGGAGTTTCTCAGGCGAGCGGCGGAAAATTTTAGTGGTTGACGATCGCTGGCAAAATCGATCTGTCCTAGTTAATCTTTTAGCTCCCATTGGGTTTGAATTAATGGAGGCAACGGACGGTCTAGACTGCGTGAATAAAGCGCTGTTATTTAAACCGGACTGTATTATAATTGACTTAGTAATGCCAGTCATGGACGGCTTTGAAGCGGTGAGGCGGATCAGAAAAATCCCTGCATTGAAGGATGCGATCGCGATCGGAACTTCTGCTAGCATTTTATCCGGCGATTCCCACAGCATTTTCCAGGCTGGTTGCAACGCTTTTCTGCTCAAACCAATTCTGGCAGAAAAGTTATTAGAATGCTTGGGCAACCATTTAGGTTTAGAATGGATTTATGAGGAGCGAACAACTTTCAGTTCAGAAGGTATCTTCACCGAACTCCCTTCCCAAATCCAAGACCAACCACTGATTGCTCCCCCTTCGGAAGAAGTTGCAGTCCTGTTCGATTTAGCCATGAAAGGTGAACTCCTCAGTATTGAGCAGCGAGCCAGCAAGCTGAAGGCAATAGATATGCGTTATGCACCTTTTGCCAATCAGTTGCTTGAATTAAGCAAAAACTTTGAAGAAGACAAATTAGTAGAATTTGTTCAACAGTTTAGATGAGGACTAAAAATGACTAGGGAATCTTTAGACAGAGGAACCATTTTAATTGTGGATGATACGCCCACTAATCTGGGTTCAGTATTGGATTTTTTGACCGCATCTGGCTTCACTGTTTGGGTAGCTCGCAGTGGGTATAGCGCTCTCAAAAAAGTGCAATATTGCCAGCCGGATTTAATTTTGTTGGATGTTCTGATGCCAGAGATGGACGGATTTAAAACCTGTCAAAATCTGAAAGCGAATGACTTAACTAAAGATATCCCAGTCATTTTTATGACCGCGCTGGACGATACAGAAAGCAAAGTCCAAGGCTTTAACGTGGGGGGAGTTGATTATATCACTAAGCCCCTTCAACACGAAGAAGTTTTAGCTCGCGCTATCACGCACCTGAATCTGCGAAATCTAACTAAAAAGCTTCAGGCGCAAATTGTCGAGCGCGAGCGAGCGCAAGCCGACCTACAAGTTTTGGCACAAGAGCTAGAGACGCGAGTAGAACAGCGCACCGCTGAACTTTCCCAAACGAATGAACGCCTCAAGCAGGAGGCTGCTGAACGCAAGCTCGCAGAAGCAGCTTTGCAAGCATCGGAAGCGCGAGAGCGGCACAAAGCCCTACAGCTCGAAAATTCCCTGCACGAACTCAAGCACGTGCAAAGCCAGCTCATTCAGAGCGAAAAAATGTCCGGGCTAGGCCAACTCGTAGCTGGCGTAGCTCATGAAATCAATAATCCAATTAATTTTATTTATGGAAATCTTTCCTATGCTCTGGAATATTCAAAAGCTTTGGTCACTATCCTTGACCTCTACGAAAAGCACTATCCTCATCCGCCTCAAGATATACAAGCAGAAATCGTGGCAAGCGAGCTAAATTATCTCAAAGACGACTTGCCTAAATTGTTCAAATCTATGTACTTAGGAGCCGATCGCATCCGCGAAATCGTTTTATCTTTGCGCCTCTTCGCACGGCAAGAAGGATATGAAATGAGAGCGGTCAACCTTCACGAAGGCATGGACAGCACGCTGATGATTTTACAGAGCCGGCTAAAATTTAACTCAGACCGCCCCTCGATTGAAGTGGTGCGGGACTATTGCCCAAACCTGCCCGAAGTGGACTGTTATGGGGGAGAAATGAATCAGGTATTTATGAATATACTTGCAAATGCGATCGATGCTATTGACGAGTGGAACACGCAGAGATCGCTAGAAGAAATTAAAGCGAATCCTAGCGTGATTCGGATTAGCACAGAAATAACCAGCAACAATTATGTAGCTGTCCGAATTGTGGACAATGGGCCAGGGATCTCGGAAGAGGTTCGTCGCCACGTATTTAACCCGTTTTTTACGACAAAACCCCCCGGTAAGGGCACAGGGATTGGGTTGTCGATTAGCTGGCAAATTGTAGTGGAAAAACACCGGGGAAGCTTGGGGTGTATTTCTGCACCAGGCGGGGGAACAGAGTTTACTATTGAGATTCCGATTCGGCAGGAGTCTCCTGTCTTGTCGCTGTCAGCTTGATATAATGTCGGGTATCTTCATCCATCATTGTGCGCTGTGATGGGGAATCGCGGGGTTTCTGCGATTGCCCATCACAGCGCACAATTACCAACAAGAAAATTCGGGTGCCCGCGTAGCGGTGTATGTAACACCTAACTAACTGTCCGAAGATTCATCGGATTGTGGCTGTTTCTGAGTATCTTTTTCCCCGGCAATAAATCCTTCTGTATCCTGCTTTAATTCTGATACAAGTGCGCCTCGATCGCGCCAAGCTTCGGCATTTTCTGGTTTGATGGCAATAGCTCGATCGTAAGCTGCCATTGCTTCCTCATAGCGCTTTAATTCTGACAAAGCTGTACCCAAGTGGTGCCAAGCATCGTAGGAGTCAGGCTTAATAGCAATCGCTTTCTCATAAGCTGCGATCGCTTCTTCATGGCGCTGCAATTTGGTCAAAGATTCGCCTTTACCAAACCAAGCTTCGTAACACTCTGAATTAAGGGTAATTGCTGATTCGTAAGAGGCAATTGCTGCTTCGTGCTGCGACAGTTTCTCGAAAGCTACGCCTCGGTTGTGCCACACTTCAAAATCCTGCGGTTTAAGGGCTATTGCTTTGTCGTAGGATTCGATCGATTCTTGATATCGCTGCAATTTTCCGAGCACAGCAGCTCTATTGTACCAAACTTCGTATTTATCCGGCCGGATGCCGATCGCCCGATCGTAAGAATCAATAGCATCACTGTAGCCCAGGAGTCTCCACAGCATATTGCCTCGATTGTACCAAGTTTCGTATCTGTTGGGATTGAGTTCAAGAGCGCGATCGTAAGATTCGACTGCTGCTGCGTACTGCTGTATTTTGCCCAGCATCGCACCTCGGTTGTGCCAAATTTCGCTGTCGGTTGCTTTGATAGCGAGGGCGCGATCGTAACTGGCGATCGCTTCTTCGTAATGCTGCAATTGACCCAACAAAGCCGCTATACTGTGCCAACAAGCGTATTTTCGGGATTCGCTCGAACTTGCTCGCTCGTAACAGGCGATCGCCTCTTCGTACTTCTGCAATTTGGCCAGCAAACTCGCTTTACTATACCATGCTTCGTAGTTATCCGGTTTAATTAATATTGCTTGGTCGTAACAGGCGAGTGCTTCTTCCATGCGCTGCAATTTTACTAACACATTTCCGCGCCAATACCAAGCCTCATGCAAAAATTTATTCGCTAAAACAGCTTTTTCCAAGCAGACTAATGCTTCATCATAATTGCCTTGAAAATAAAGCCCTTCGGCTTGCTTGATATAATCGTCAGCAATCAATTTTTCGTCGTTAGCAGGTGCAGTTTTCGATTTTTGGGAATTGTTTAAGGCCGGTTGAGGTGCGATTTTGAGAGCTTCTTTGGCAACAACTGCGGGAACTTGGGAAATTTCTTGAACAATTTGATATTTTTTCTCGTCAACTTCTTTCAGCAAAACTTGCAGGTGCATGATAAATTGAGATTTGAGAGTCTCAATTTGCTCGACGGAAGATTTGGAAAGTTCAGTTTCTCTAGTTAAAAAATCAAGGGATTGTTTAGCTGCACCCATTTGCGCTTCTAATTCATCCTTTAACTTTTGAGTCAGTTGGCTAGAATTTCTGAGCTCGGACTCCAATACACCAATGCCCTGCAATCGTTTATTGGCATCAGCAACCAACTGTTTGATTATCAGCCGTCGCATCATCCAAAAAAATGCAATTGTCACTGGTGGAAATACAGTACCAAGAATTAGCAAAATATTGAGCAGAGTTATGGTACTGTTAAAACCATATCCAGATTCAGCACTGCCACTAGACGGGGAGATAAAAGCGAAAACCTCGCGAACTTGAGGATTGCTTTCAGCCCCGGTTTCGATTAATTTAGCCAGCCAGGTTTCTTGTAAAGATTTTGTTAGTTCATCGCCGGATGCAGCAGGAGTATTCGCCTTGCTTTTTGCACTAGGAGATACATCGGGTTGAGCGGCCGCTACCAGCAAACCTGTCGGCGATTTGACAGCAATTCGCGGGGAAAATTGTTCGTGAGCGATCGTCTCAGGCTCGCTAATTGGCTCAGCCCGACGGGATACGGTAATATTTGGGGAAAATTGTTCGTGGGCGATCGTCTCAGGCTCGCTAATTGACTCAGCCGGACGCGATTCAGTATTATTTACGGCATCAACAAAGTTGCTAGCTTGCGGTGTCTCAGGAGAAATAGGAGGTGCAGCAGGATTGGCGCTAGTATTAGCAGTTAAATTGTGGGATGCGAGGGCAGCCAGACTCAAGAGAGCTAGATTAGAGACGCGCATAAACGTCAACTCATTTAGGAGAAATTAGTGCTTAGTTGTCAGCGATCGGGCGATCGACCTCATAGTCTCAGCAGTTAGAATAGCTGGCATGAGGAATGCTGACTTACTATCTCCAAAATACGGGCGGAGTCTGACTTTTCAGGAAAAGTGCCAATAATTCTGGCTGTGGAACTTTTTTGAAAAAATATATTCTCGTGCCTAATCCGGTTGAATAACCCTCGGAATCATCATAAAAATTCATACGGGATGCGGGAAACTCAGCGGCTTTAGCCCGCTCGTGGGAAGCGACACGGGGACTGAAGTCCCCGTTTTCTTTCTTAATTAGCAGAATGATGTGGATCTTCGATGTATTTTTTAACGACTTCACTACTAATATTACCAGCGGTACTAACAAAATAGCTGCTCGTCCATAAAGACGGCAGCTTTTTTAGTTCTGGAAATTCAGCCCTTAAATCATGACTAGAGCGCCCCTTGAAGGATTTAACAACTAATGCGGGTGTATCCATCGGCTTAACCGCCACGAATAAATGTACGTGATCTGGTGCTACTTCCAACGCTAAAATATCCCAGCCTTTCTCGATTGAAAGCGCTAAAAATATTTCACGCAGTCTAGTCGCTAGGCCGCCGACCAGAACTTTCTTTCGGCGTTTGGGGATAAACACAAAATGGTAATTAAGCAAGAACTTGACGTGGTTGTGAGTCTGATACTCTGGAAGTGGCAACATAAAGTTTTGTTGTTATGAGTTGACTTGTCCACTATACTCGTCCAAGCTAAACAAATCAACTAAGTTTTAGGAAAAAGGGTTGGCTAAAGTTAAAAAAACAATGGGAGTACAGCAAGTATTACTGTCTCCCACCAAAGAAGTTGAAGCCGTGTTGCAGTATCTCTGTCGGCAATCCGGTAAGTTGTACAATAGCGCCGTTTATTTCGCTCGCCAGACGTTTTTCAAGACTGGAAAACTACTGACTGGAAAATTCGACTTGTCTTTTGAGTCGTCAGTTTCTAAGTCGATGGTTGCCAAGTCGTTACCTTCGACACCCATGCAGCAAACTTTGATGTCGGTAGCGGAAGCGTTTAAGAGTTTCAAAGAGCTGAAAGTCTTACACGGTGAAGGTAAATTGCATTTTAGACCTAAACCTCCGGGCTACCTAACAGGTTCTAAGTTGTTCAAAGTTGCCTACCCAAATTCGGGAGGATTAAAGCCAGCGCTTGTCGGTAATCAGTTGCGATTTTCTCTGGGTTTGACAGTACGACGCTGGTTTGGGATTTCTGAAATTTTTCTCCCTATGCCATCAAACATTGATTGCTCAAAAGTTAAAGAATTTACAATCCTTCCCAAAAATGGCGCTTTCTACTTGGAAATGTCTTACGAATTAGAATGCCAGCAGCATAATTTAGATTACAATCAAGCGCTATCAATCGATTTGGGAACTGCTGACAATTTGGCAGCTTGCGTTGATACACTCGGAAATTCTTTCTTGATTGATGCTCGCGACATGAAGGCGATGAACCAGTTATGGAATAAGAAAGTAGCGACCAGGAAAGAAGAAAAGCCCACGGGGTATTGGGATAGCTGGCTAGACCGCGTAACTCGCAAACGCAATCACCAAATGCGTAATGGCATTAATAAAGCTGCAAAGTTAATCGTTGACCATTGCTTGAAACACGGTATCGGTAATCTAGTAATTGGATGGAATCAAGGGTTTAAGTCTAATGCCGATATGGGTAAATTGAACAATCAAAAGTTTGTTCAGATGCCTTTGGGTAAATTGAAAGACCGACTCAGCCAATTGTGCAATTTGCACGGCATTAAGTTCACGGAAACAGAGGAAGCATACAGTTCCAAAGCTAGCTTTCTTGATGGAGACTCCCTACCCAGATATGGTGAAAAACCGCCTGGGTGGAAAGCATCTGGAAAACGAATCAAACGTGGATTGTATCGCTCAGCCGATGGAACTATAATTAACGCAGACTTAAACGGTGCGGGCAATATTATAAGAAAAGTAGCCAGTAAGTTAGGTGTAAAACTTGACCGACTGAGTAGACGGTGCTTGACCACCGTAGCGAGAATCAGACTTTGGTAATAACTAAAGTTATTCTGTCAGCAAAATCTCAGTGGCTTCAGCCCTGAGAGTGTCAATAGGCTGGTAGGGCCGGGTTCACCAATCTGCACAATTAGCCAAAGATCCGGGTGAACCAGACCCGATTTTTAGCTCTAAACCTTAGCTAAAACCGCTTCCGGCTGCTGACTTTGTGCCGCCACTTCTTCTAAATCCGCGCCAAAAATTTCACAGCTATTATTTGGACTTTCAATCAGCTTAATCTTGTGCAACTGGGCGCCCAATTCCCGAACGGGCGATCGCAACAATTGCCCGATCCGAACAGCAATATTCTCCGCAGTCGGCACAACGTTCTCAAAATAAGCAATATCCTTATTTAAAAAAGTGTGATCGAAGGGTTCAACAACATAATCGTCAATGGCTTTTTGTAAAGCTCCCAAATCAGCAATCATGCCAGTCCGCGCATCAATTTCCCCTTTAACAGTCACCTCTAAATGATAGTTGTGACCGTGACCGTTGGGACGAGCACATTTGCCGTAAATTTCCGAGTTTTCTTCAAAGCTCAAATCGGGACGAGCCAACCGATGGGCGGCGCTAAAATGAGTGGACAAAGTTAGATAAGCTTCCATTCCGTTTCCTAAATATTCAGCCCAAAGTTCGGGATGTTCAAACAATTGAATTTTGCTCACAGGTAAATGAGGGGCTAGCCGCAGCCAAATTTGCCGTGCTATGTTTTCGGTAGTTGGCAGAGTCTGCTCAAATTCCGGCCACGCTTCGTTGAGAAAGGAAAAATCGAGATCCTTGGTAACTTCCCGTTTGATGACGTGCTTGACATCAGACAGGTTGAGCACCATGCCGTACTCGTCGAGTTCTCCTATCATGGAAACGTAAAGGACGTAATTGTGTCCGTGTCCCGGTGCGCGGGCAGTTGGGCCAAACCGCTCAAAGTTCTCGGCTTCGCTCAACTCCGGCAGCCAGTACCGGTGACTCGCCGAAAACTGTGCCCGACGATTGATGATGCACTGCATAAAAGTCAAGTAGGGTAAGCTTGTTAAGTTCTGTAAAGGACTCGCTTCTTAAGGATAAACTAATTTTTGCTGGAATTTTTCAATAATTTGAGGGTGCTGTAAATGAATTTCTACCAATTTTCCCAATATTGGCAACAAGTGGTCGATCGAGCCGCCGGGCCATTTTACGCCACAACACAGATATCCGGCAGAAAATACCGCTACAAAACAGTTTCTCGCCATCAGTTGCTAACCCATCAGTTACCAGCCTTTGAGAAAGTGCGTGAAACGGATCTATCCCGAACGCGCGAAGCGGGCCCGTTGCGGTAGGGAATGGACCTTTTTTGCAACACAGGGCACTCCACAGTTCGAGTTTTTCGCCTAAGCTCTGCAATAGTTAGCAGTTGGCGGTTCAGTTGCGCTCAAAACTAATCACCAATTACCCCTTACCAAATATTAATGAATTGGATTACTTCACGAGCCGATCGCTTTTTTGAAAATTGGTCGGGTGCGATGACAACCCCCCTCTTCTATATCGGGGACGCTCATCTGTCCATCAGTGCGATCGTCCAACTGATAGTTTTAGCTATATTTGCCTTCATTCTAGCTAAGATTATCAGTGAAGGAATCAAGCGCAGCCTGCTAGTTCGGATGGGATTGGATCGCGGCAGTCGAGAAGCAATTTCCACCATCATTAGCTATATTTTAGCAACTCTTGGCTGTATATTCGTCCTGCAAAGTGCCGGCATCAACCTCACTTCTCTCACCGTCTTAGCTGGCGTTGTCGGCATTGGTTTCGGCTTCGGCTTGCAAAATCTCGCCAGCAACTTTATCAGCGGTCTCACCCTGCTATTCGAGCACCAAATTAGAGTCGGAGACTTTATTGAAATAGACAAGTTATTAGGAACAGTAGAAACAATTTCGATCCGCTCTACAATAATTAAAACAATTGACGGTCTATTTGTAATCATACCAAACATTAAGTTTGTCGAAACTAACATTATTAACTGGAGTTACAAAGACCCCAGATGCCGCATCCACATCCCCGTCGGCGTTGCTTACGGCTCTGACCCAGTAATAGTTACGGAAGCGCTATTAATTGCGGCGCGGATGGAATCGAATGTCTTATCCCATCCTTCTCCTAAAGTATGGTTTTGCGGTTTTGGAGATAACGCTTTAAATTTTGAACTTTTAGTTTGGATTGACCAGCCACAGGAAAGCGATGCTATTAAAAGTGCAGTGAATTTTTTAATAGATTACGAATTTCGCCACCGAAATATCGAAATTCCCTTTCCACAGCGGGATTTGTGGCTGCGAAACCCCCAAGAGTTCACTCAACTTTTTCACAATAACAAAGACGATAATTCCAACGGCAAACTTTTTCCGCAGAATGCCACACATTCTACAGAACTAAAATCTAATTCCACGGTTTCCGATCATAAAAAGTCAGGGTCTAAATCCCCTAATAATTGGACGCTGCGAGATTTGTTGCGGCGAGTAACTTATTTTGAACAGTGTACGGATTTAGAACTGCGACAGTTAATTGAATACGGCTACCGACAACTGTTTCCAGCGGGACAGGTTGTATGTAAAGAAAATGACCCTGGCGATTCTTTTTATATTATTCTTTCGGGTACTGTAGAAGTTCTTTCTCAAAAAGCCGATCAGTATATTGCTACGCTTCACGAGGGCGAGTTTTTTGGGGAAATATCTTTGCTGTTGGGAACTCCGAGAACGGCGACTGTTAAAACTAGCGAAGATGCAATTTTGTTTGTGGTGGAACGCCACGACTTGCAAAAACTTTTAATAGAACAGCCGAACTTAGCCGATCAGATTGCTCAAAAATTGTCGGAACGCCAGCAAGCTTTGAGAGATTTGGGATTGTTAGATGGCGACTCTTTGGGACAAACTCCTTTTATTAAAATTCGCAAGCGAATTCAAGTTCTTTTTGGAATTTGAAATAAGGAAGTTCGGCAACGGATTATGTAACGGATGTAACGGATGTAACGGATGAATGCTGAGGGAATTGGGCAAACAGGCCAAACAGGGCATTGGCCAAACAGGGCATTGGCCAAACAGGGCAATTCTCCCACTCTCCCACTCTCCCACTCTCGCCTCTCCTTGACTAACTAACTTTTAATTTTTAATTCATCCTGTGCTTCCCGCCGCAGTCTAGCGGCAATTCTAAACAGTTCTTGGCCGGTGTGCAAGTGGCGATCGTCATAATTGAGGGTAAATAGCTGCAATTCTTCTATTCCGTCTCCGACTTGATTGATGCTGTAGTAGAGATGGGCCGCAACTCCGGCTACATTAGATGGATTGGGCATCGATGTAAGAAAGTTATGAGCTTTTTTGAGATACTCGCGGCTGGTTTCGATATAAAGTTGAAACTTTTCTATCAGTTCGTCATCAAACGGATCTGCTGACAATTCGTCTATTTCTTTTTTAAGCGGCTTCAAGATGCTGTTGAGCATTCTATTGACGGGTTTGTATACTTTAATCAGCCACTGTTCCATTTGTTCGTCAGCGTCCCTTGCTGTTTGTGTTTGCTGGCGGCTGACGTTTGGTGCGACTGGTGATTGCTGTTCGGTTTGCTCGAAAAGTTGGCGATCGTAAGATTGTCTGTGCTGGGCGTCTCCTAATATTTCATAGGCTGCATTGAGGCGGACAATCTCTTCGTGACCGGCTGTGTCGCTGTTGCTGTCTGGATGAAATAATTTGACTAAACGGCGGTATGCTTGTTTAATCTCGGCTTGTGTTGCGGTTGGGCTAATCTTTAGGGTTTTGTAGTGATTGATAACGGAAGACACGCTGTTATTTCCTTGAAATCTGGATAATCTGCGAAAAAGTCCTTGACAAGAGTTTCATAATTTGCTAAGACAATAGCTATTTACTTGACATAAAAAAATGTCAAGTGTAACTAAAAAACCTCAGTTTTAAAATTATAGCAGTCGTCAAATGGGTTAGGGAAAATTATTGTAGGGCGGGCGCTACTATCATCTCATCCGATTAGGAGAAATCTCACCCGCAGCAACACCCTACTGCCATTACTATGTATTAACCGCCAAGGCGGTTGCTATTTTACATCCTTCCAATCCGTTATACTCATCGGTTGGCAAATTGCTAATTGCGTGTTGGTGCGGGTGAGTACCTCAAGCTTGTTGAAAACCGCCCGATCATTTTTTTTGCCTTTGCATAACTAAAAATTAAGCAATGGATAGTAACTACTTAATCTTGTCGTGATAGTTTTTTAGTGACCTTAACAGAAAGTCAAAGTAATTATCTTTGAGTCACTCAGGGAAATCAAAATCATGGCACTTAAACTGCAAATTATCGATGCTTCCAACCTTGAGGGTGGAGTTCCAGCGATCGACAGCAACCTCAAAGATACCGATCGACCTCCATCTGAAGACAAGGAGACTCAGGATTTATCTGTTCGCACAGCTTCACTGCTACAATATGAGTCTTTTTTACTGACAAATAGCAATGAAAATTTCACCGTTACTCCTGGCTCACTCAAGGGAATACTGGGGGGGATTTCGGCGCTGGGCGGTAACGACAATATTGTGGGAAGTGTTGATTCAGAGGCAATTAATGGGAATTCTGGTAATGATTCACTGTCTGGTGTTGGCGGAAATGACACCCTAATGGGCGGTCAAGGTAATGATATATTGCTAGGCGGAGAGGGGAACGATTTTCTCAGTGGAGACAAAGGTTTAGATACTCTCACGGGCGGTGTCGGAAATGATACGTTTTTGTTGCGTCGCACTCAGGGTGCTGATATTATTACTGATTTGGGAGCGGGCGATCGCTTGACTTTGGAAAGTCAACTGCAATTCTCGGATTTGTTGATTACTAGCACCGCGACAAATACAGCAATCAGCCTCCGAGACGGCACATTGTTGGCAACAATAGATGGAGTACAAGCTATTAACCAAAACAATTTTGTTGCACTACCCCGCCGCCCTTTAATTATCGGACATCGCGGCGCAAGTGGCTACCGCCCCGAACATACCCTAGCTGCCTACGAATTGGCGATCGAGATGGGCGCAGACTTCATTGAACCCGACTTAGTTTCCACTAAAGATGGAGTGTTAGTTGCCCGCCACGAAAATGAAATTTCGGGGACGACTGATATTGCAAAAAGGCCGGAATTTGCCGATCGCAAACGCAAAAAGACAATTGACGGTCAAGAAGTAGAAGGTTGGTTTACAGAAGATTTGACTTTAGCAGAAATCAAAAGTTTGCGGGCGCGAGAACGGTTGCCAGAGTTGCGGGGGACCGCATTTGACGGTCAATTTCCGGTTCCTACACTTCAAGAAGTAATTGATTTAGCTAAGCGCAAAAGTGCCGAAAAAGGGCGGACTGTTGGAATTTATCCAGAGACAAAACACCCGACTTATTTTAAGTCAGTTAATTTGCCTTTAGAGCAGCCGTTAGTGCAAGTGCTGTCTGCTAATGGATATACCAAACGCACAGATCCGGTGTTTATCCAATCCTTTGAAGTGGGGAATCTCAAAGAGTTAAATCGCTTGACAGACTTGCCCCTGGTGCAGTTAATGGATGACTTTGGAGCAAAGCCTTATGATTTTGTAGTGAGTGGCGATCGCCGTACCTACCGCGATTTAATGACAACCCAAGGGTTGGCAGAAATCAAAACCTATGCGGACGGAATCGGGCCTTGGAAGCGGACAATAGTGGTCGAAGGTGCAGATAAGAAATTACAGCCAGCTAATAGTTTAATCACCGATGCTCACCAGGCTGGCTTATTAGTTCACCCTTACACTTTCCGCAATGAATCTCCTACTTATTTGGCTTCAGAATATGGCGGTAATCCAGCTTTGGAGTACGAACAATTTTACCGCTTAGGTGTAGACGGTGTGTTTAGCGATTTTCCCGATACAGCTTTTAATGCAGCGACGCGGCTTTATCCTTTCTCAAGTGTAGACTCTCTAAGAGGCGTGAGTTTGTAGGCATTGGATTATACCAGTTGCCAAAAAGGAAAGCAGGGCGTACTTTTGTAACGCCCTGTTCTGAGTTTGTGCGACTTGGGCCGGAAACTGACCTAGTTGAGGGCCATCGCCAGATTGAGTTCTGGATCTTGGAACAAGGGAGTGCTCAGATAGCGTTCGCCGAAGCTAGGCTGAATCATCACAATCAATTTCCCTGCATTTTCGGGACGCTTGCCGACTTTCACAGCCGCACATAGTGCCGCACCGCTGGAAATACCGGACAAAAGTCCTTCTTCTCTGGCCAAGCGGCGGCCATAGGCGATCGCCTCGTCATCCGTAACAACTATAATTTCGTCGATCGAATCCACATTCAGCACCGGCGGCACAAAACCAGCACCGATACCTTGAATTTTGTGAGGCCCTGGCTTTCCGCCCGACAGTATCTGACTGTTGGCCGGCTCAACGGCGATCGCCTTAAACTCGGGTTTCCGGGACTTAATCACCTCTGCGACACCCGTAATCGTTCCGCCGGTGCCGACTCCCGAAATCAGGAAATCCACTTCGCCGTCTGTATCTTCCCAAATTTCCTCAGCCGTTGTGGAACGGTGAACCTGGGGGTTTGCTGGATTCCGAAACTGCTGCAACATATACGCATTGGGAGTTTTGTCCACAATCTCTTGAGCGCGGCGAATGCAGCCGCTCATGCCCTCAATTCCGGGAGTCAGTTCTAGTTGGGCCCCGTAAGCTCGCAGCATCGATCGGCGTTCCGTGCTCATCGTATCCGGCATCGTCAAAATCAACTGGTAGCCCTTAGCCGCCGCCACCATTGCCAGAGCAATTCCGGTATTGCCAGAAGTCGGTTCCACTAAAACCGTTTTGCCTGGACTAATCAGCCCTTCTGCCTCGGCTTGATTGACCATATTGACACCGATGCGGTCTTTCACCGATGATGCTGGATTCATGCCTTCGAGTTTTACCACAATCCGAGCCACGCAGCCTTCGGCTTGGGGAATGCGGTTGAGTTGCACCAGGGGCGTCCGCCCTACCAATTCTGTAATGTCGCCAGCAATACGCATAATCTTTGTCAGTTTGTGGTTGAAAGTAAATCTTAATTCCTAGTTGGCAATACTAACTAGATGTAATACATGATATCGAGCTGCCGTCTGCCATTGCGCTTTTCGCACAGATCCTGTAGCGTGTATTTTTGCAACACTGAGTTGGCAATCGATCGAGCTTCTTGCCAAACTTCCCAAATCACCGCACTTTCTACAGTTTGAGCAGGCGAGTCTTTTTCAGAGCGATCGAACTCTGAGCCTTCGAGGCAGTTGATAATTTCTAGCAGTGTAATTTTCCAGGGTTCCCTGGCCAAGATATAACCTCCCTTAGCTCCTCGCTGGCTGCGAATCAGCCCGCAGCGTCTCATGGTAGCCAGCAACTGCTCTAAATATCGATCGGGAATATTTTGCTGAGCCGCTATCTGGCGAATTTGCAGAGGCTCGCCTTCTTCGTAGCAATCGGCAAGCTCCAGCAAAGCTAAGATTGCGTATTCGCTTTTACAGGAGAGTTCTACCATAATTGCTTCAAATACCAGAATTATCAACTCCGAAGTCAGATGTTAAAATTCTCCTCAATGTTGAGTTCCAAATTCTAACTCCTAACTTTACCTTTTATTATACCCCGGTTTTCCACTGAACTTAATCGACTTTCATCACAGAAGCGTTAGGACGATCGGCAATCTGAACTCAACCAACCCAGTTTCTCGTTTCGACTCCCTCCCCTTCCACCACAGCCTTACCTCCTGAAACCGGGTTTCTGCGTCTATGACTGATAATTTTAAATTTTTAAGAGATTGTCGGCGCCCTATTCATCCGGCAAACAAAAAAGCCCTGCAGCAGACAGGGCTAAACTTGGCCTTTAGAGTTGCCAGCAGAGAGGGTATGACCCCCCTGCCTCTTCTAACCCGCTCTTAGAACGTGAAAGTAGTTCTCAGAGTACCAATAATGATGTCGTCGTTACGGTCATCTTGATTGGGATTCGTCACCCAAATCACGCCCGGAGTAACAGAAATGTTGTCCGATAGCTGAAACTTGTAGAACCCTTCGACGTGATACGAATTATCGTTGCGGAAGCTCCGCAAACTGCTTGCAGCTTCAAGTTTATCCAAGTAAGGCTCACGACCTACCACGAACCCTAGCAAGTTGCCTTCTTTCCCTAAATCAGGCAAAGCCAAGGTGACAGCGTAGTTCCAAATTCTCGCATCGCCGATGCCGAGAATGCGGGCATTGGTTAAACCAGCCCAGCCACCCAGGATAAATCTCGGGCTCAGTCGCAGCGAAGCCTGAGCACCGTAGGAGTTGCTGACAACTTTGCGAGCCTGGAAGCCATCAAAGCCCTCGCTCAAACCGTTGAGAGAATTAGCCACGCCGGTACCTGTGAAACCGCCGAGACTGCCTGGCCCATTCGATAAAGCATTGTCAAACCCAAAGTTACCTCTGCTAAAGTAACCGTGGTTGTAGTTGAAAGCAACTTGCAAGTTGCGTCCGGGGGTAAAAGTCAACTGACCCATCGCCGCGTAGTCGCCGTTCGTCAAGCCTGCACCCCTAGCCGGACTGGCTGCATTTGACGCCAAATAACCGAAGGACAGAGAAGTCGGGCCGAACACGCCGCCCAGCAAGCCCCTGCCACCGAATGCATAGTCAAAACCGATACCTGCGCCACCGCCCAAACGATAAATCGGGTTCCGCTGTCCAAAGGTGCTCAATGACCCGTTACCGCCGTCAAAGTCTTCAAAGTAAGGGTTGACAGTCGGCATAATGTCGTCCCAAACGCCAGCGTTGGCTATCAGGCTAACGTTCAGTCGCTGACCGACGGGGAACTTGTACAGCAAGGTGTCGAGGGCAACAACGTTGTCGGTTCTGCCGACAAAATTCCAAGTTTGAGTGCCTTCGCTGGTAGCCCCAAGGTTAAATCTTTGACCGTTGCCGACTTGAAGCCTGGTCAGCAGCAAGTCTCTGCCGGTGAAGCTGGTATTTAAATTGAGACGCACCCGCTGTTGGAAGACAGCTTCGTTGTTGTCGCTGCCGATTCTTTCGCCGTCTCTGCCAAAAACGCTAACGTCGCTACTAAAGTCGTCGCTGAGAGCGAAAATTGCTTCCCCAGTCAGCTTAGTAGTGGTGGAGAATTGGTTGGCTTCGAGTTCGGCTGTCCGAGCTTCCAAAGCATCGACGCGACCGCGCAGGGTTGCCAGTTCCGCTGCAAATTCTTCTTGGAGCCGTTGGAGGGCTGCCAAGTCATCTCTCGTAGCGAAGTTGCCAGTGCCACCTCTAATTAGCTCGCTTACCTTGTCTAAGCAAGCATTTAAACCGGCTGCGAATTCGTAGCGGGTCATTGCCCGGTTGCCGCGGAAGGTGCCGTCGGGATAACCGGCAATACAGCCGTAGCGCTCGACTAGGGATTGCAGTGCTTGAAAGGCCCAGTCTGTGGGCCGCACGTCGGAAAGTTGGGAAACAGAGGTGACTTGACCTTGAGTTTCGCCGCCGGCAGCACCTTCGCTGCTGTACTCGTTGAGCTGTTCTAATGTGGCGGCTGGGTTTTGCTCTTGTGGTGCGGCAGTTTGGGCTAAAGATTCAGCCGGTTGTGGCAAACTTTGTTCTGCCGACTCTGCCACTGCCGGGGCTGGAGTTTCTAATTGAACTGCACCGATTTGCTCTGGGAGAGCGGTAGCTGCCGGGGCTGGAATTTCTAGTTGGGCTGCCGGGGCAGAATTTTCTACTGGTTGAGCTACTGTTTGCTCAACTGCGGCTAAAGATTCACTTGTAGGTTGTGATGCCGCTTGGGGCTCGGCCTCAGCAGGGGCTGTGTTGGCTCCGACGATCGCACTTTCAGTTGCAGGCGTGGCCACATCTGCCATCGCTGCCTGGGTTTCGCTGCCAGCGACTTGGGAAATTTCTTCTACTGGCTCGGAGGCGGCAGTTGTTTCGGAAACAGCAGCTAAAGCATTTAGTTTCGCTTCGGAGGTTTCAGCGGTTTCAGCTTTGGCGGCAGCGGGATTGAGCGCATCAGCAGCCTGCTGAGCGTCTGCTGCCATCGCGCTCGAAGAAACTACTAGGGTAGCTCCTAAGACTGCTGGGCTGATTAGTAAGTAACTCCACAAAAATTTCGACATATTCACTCTCATCCTCACACCGATTACAGAGAAACTTTTCTAGTCTTCTATGTGGTCAGTCGTTGCTCAACTAGCATACTCTAAAAAGAGACCTAAAATTCACTTTTTCTTTTGATTCTTTCGGGCTGACCGAGTATATAGATGTGACTGACTGCTGCAGAGAGCCTGTTTTTTAACCTGTACTCAACTGCTTCAAAACCTTACCCGACTTGGGCTGTGGATTGATTTGACTGCTGACCCTGGATAGCGCCCGATCGCCTCTTTACTTTTTAGCACAGCACGCCCCACTCGTCTAGGCTGATTCGACTTTAACATCCAAGCTGTGTCCGAGAACGCTAAAGACTTGGCGGTTATCGAACAGTTCTAACAAATCGGCGTTGATTTTATTGTGAGCTGCTTCTTGCCGCAAAATTTTCATCGCTGCCTCTGTTCGCAGAGCTCGCTTGTAGGGGCGATCGCCTGCTGTCAGGGCGTCGTAAATATCGGCGATCGTCATCAATTGCGCTTGAATTGGAATTTCTGACTTGTTTAAACCTCGCGGATAGCCTGTGCCGTCGAGTTTTTCGTGATGTCCGTAGGCAATGTCTGGAACATTTTTTAAATCTTTTGTCCAAGGAATTTGTTTGAGAAACTCGTAAGTGTGAGTTACATGAGATTCTATTTCCGATCGTTCTTCCGGCGTCAGGTTGCCCCTCGACACCATCAATTGCAATATCTCGTCTGGGTTCAGCAGGGGTTTCTTTGCCCCATCTATATCTCTGTAAGTTTGTCGAGCAATCTCTCGCAGTTGAGCTAGGGGTTCTGCTGCCAAAATGTGAGGCTCGTTTGCCTCTAGCAGCACTTCCCAGTATTCTGCTAATCGGGTTTTCGCCTCTGCTAGCTTAGTGTCTAGCTGTTCGATTTCCTGGCATTGAGCGCACTCTTGCTCCTGGCTTGGGTGTTTTCGGTAAGCAGAATGCTCCAGCAAGTATTTATATTTAGACTGGACGCATTCCATTTCCATCGTCCGCTGAGCTAAGCCAAAGCGGTGGCGAATGATTTCTAGCTGTGCGGGGTAGAGCTTTTTCTGCTTGGTCAAAACTGCTTCGGGCACTCCAATTTTGCCAAAATCGTGCAGCAGGGCGGCGTAGCGAAGTTCTTGAATTTGGCGGTTGTTAAAGTAAATAGAGCGCAGTCGTCCGCTGCTGACGGTGTTTACTTCTTCTGACAGGCGTACTGTCAGGGCTGCTACTCGTTCTGAATGACCGTAGGTACAGGGGTCTCTGGCTTCTATGACTTGCACCGAGGCTTTGACGAAGCCCTCGAACAAATGTTCTATGCTGTCTTGGAGTTGATTGCGCTCGATCGAGATTGCTGCTTGAGAAGCGAGCGATCGAACTATCCTTTCTTCCCACTCCGAATACGGCTGCGTCGCTTCCCAGGCATTGTCTGCTGTCAGCACCGTATCAGCCTTTGTTTTGCGGTTGATCAGTTGCAGTACACCTATTGTCTCCCCCTGTCGGTTTTGCATCGGCAGTACCATTACCGAGCAAGTGCGGTAATTAATATCCCTGTCAAAACTGCTATCTAGCCGGTAGGGTACGCCGGCTGGTAAGTCGTAGGCATCAGATAGGTTCAAACTTTGACCTGTTATTGCCACGTATCCCGCCAAGCTTTTGTCTGTCAGTGGCAGAGCAAACTCTTTAAACGACAGGCTGGGTTTAGAACCGTTTTGCGCTACCTTGAACAGCAGCTTAGGTGTTTCGTCGCTGTGATCTACTAAGTAAACACTGCCAGCATCGCTGTAGGTAATTTCTCTACTTTTGGATAAAATTAAGTTTAACAAGTCGCCCAAATCTTGGGCGCTCGACAGAGCCGCGCCAATATCTAAAAGCTTTTCTATCAGATGGGTTTTTTCGGCTGCAGCAGACTCGTTCTTGAACTCTGGCTTTTCAAATACGATCATGGTCGGATGATGGGGAATAGCCTTTTATAGATTGAACGTTTGGCCTCTCGACTTTTTAGCACCCGATTCTAACCCCCAGTCGATTTTTTATTGGCCAGCTTTCCGCGAGCGGGGACTCTTGTTGGGTCAGCGGGCACTCTTTTAATCTAGCGTAGAAATCTCTTGGGCTAGCGCAAAGTCTTTCTCAGTTAAGCCTCCGGCATCGTGAGTTGTCAAGTTAAGTGTAACTTTGTTGTAGGAAATTTCTATATCTGGGTGATGCGCTGCGGCTTCTGAGGGGGCGACCAACTTATTCACAAAGGCGATCGCTTCTATAAAATCTTTAAATACACGGGTAGAGCGCAGTTGTTTGCCTTCAACCGTCCAGCCTGACAATTGACTGGCGCGCTCTTGAATTTCAGTATTGTTAAGTAGGTCAGCCATAATTTATTTTACTTTGGGATTAGCAATGGCAGATTAATAGCCCACCTGCGGAAAATCCTACCAAAAACTATCCGCTCTCACCAATAGCGTTTAGTCTCAAGTTTTCCTACTCAAGATTTAACACTATTTGAGGTGAGAGCGGTCTAGCGGGTCTTCAGATTAGAACCTGACTGCCGGGAGAATCCCTAGCTCAGCCTGGTTCCCCGTGGAAGTCGTTTCCCGTTGGAGACGACGGCTGACTGCTAGTGAGCGGCCCCGGCGCACAGCCGGTAGTTTCCAATCTGATGACCCATGCGTTTACTACTTTCTATCATGGGCATCACCTCCAGGTTTAGCTAAATGGCTTAATATTGGAACGCACATCACCTAAATACAAGATTTAAGGTGATGATTTGTGCGCTAGCCATTGCCAGCGTTACCGAAAGAACTTGCGTTCTGAGTATCATTCCAGTAGTCACAATTATCAGAATAACACAAGAAATTAGAAGTGGGGGAGGCAAATTGAGAATTTTGCAAGATCGGGGGAAATTAGTGCTGCTGCAAGGTCTTCGATCGATCTCTACAGCAATTGGACGATCGCAGTTTCAGCCATTTGCCTATATTTTCTTCAGAATCCGGGCTGTGCGGTTATCAGGTGCAGGGCCACTCTGGGGGCTGGGAAAGGCCGATCGATTTCTTGCCAGATAGGAGACTTCACCAGAAACTATAGAGAAACGAGTTGTTCTAGGTACAGGCAGAGTTTGTTTTTGTACAAAATCAACTTTTTTTAGGGCGCTAATTCGATCGAATCCTGGAAACAAAAAGCTCCCGCCACAAGACAGGAGCTTTTTAAGCATTAAGGGTAAAGCCTAAACTGCTTTATCTTACCCTTTTAAAATGTTGGAAATTTTGATATTTCGCCCAGATTACAGAGCGTTACCGCGAGGCAGAACTTCTTCAGGGAAGATGAAGTTTTCGTGAGGTTGGTCTGTCGGAGCCATCCAAGCACGAATGCCTTCGTTAAGCAGAATGTTCTTAGTGTAGAACGTTTCAAACTCAGGATCTTC
>NZ_JAUBTI010000094.1:0-25628 GCF_036702415.1 Microcoleus sp. D3_18a_C4
TCCCGCCCGTCCTTTTTGGACGGGCGGGACGCCCATCCCACTTTCAAGAGTGGAAGTTATTTAATTCTCATTCCTTACGCTCTTGTGGGGAGTAGGGGTTGAGCAGGAACTCCCGCCATCAAGCTTAAATTTAAAGGCAAAATAGCTTATGGGGTAACAACCCAGAATATTTTTGGCCTAAACTGGGTTTTTTGCATAATTTCTCCACAAAAAAGGGAGAAAAGCCGTTTTCTTTTCCCCCAAGTTTTCCTTCTGCCTCAAGCGCGAGCTCAAAACTATTCCAAATTCGAGTCCGGGTAGTGATTGCGAATTTGTTCGGCTTCGGGACAATCGTCAGAAACTAGGGGTTCGCAGTTAGTTCGGGATACCGAAGCCAACTTCTGGGATACAGCTCCAATACTTTCAAGACGCACCATTTCTTCCCATGAGCTGATTTCGTCTTCTTCGTCGGTTTCGTAGCGCAGCGTGACTAGATCCCCTTCAATATCTAGGATACGAGCGCGCTCTATCCAACGTTGCTGATCTCGAAGAAAAATAGAAACCTCACGACCATCACAACAGAGTTGATAGATTTTGCGCTGTAGCATTTGTCAGTTCTCCTGCGCAGTGTAACTTGCTTAAAATATGGTCTGTTTACCGTAACGTACTTTGGGTTTTACATCGGAAGGCACAGCCGTATGGACTGGCCAGTTTCACGTTTTCCGCAACTTTTGTACCGATGGGAGTTACCAAATTTGATTTTACCACCAAATCTATCGAGTACGCCATTTATCCAATTACAGGTTTTCCAGTCAGTGGCATCCCTCGTGAGAGGCATTTGCCAGCATAGATCCGAGCATTAGGACTTGACGACGGCACGCGATTAACAGCGACAATAACAACAGACTCTGCCTCAAAAATCTCGCTCTCTTTTGCCTCAAGTCCCCCAGAAACAAGAGTGTTTCGACGTTTGTTCGATCGCCCACTAACGCCGTCAAGGCTCAATCTCAAATCTCAAATCTCGAAGCGAAAGCTCTAAAGCGACACTCAAACAGCCACAATAAAAACAGACTCTGCCTCAGAAATCTTCCTCTCTTCTGCCTCAAGTCCCCCAGAAACCTCTTGTTGCGACGTTTGTTCGATAGTCCACTAACCCCTTTGAACTCAATCTAAAATCTAAAATCTAAAATCTAAAATCGATTGTTCGATCGCCCGCTAACGCCGTCAAGGCTCAATCTCAAATCTCAAATCTCGAAGCGAAAGCTCTAAAGCGACACTCAAACAGCGACAATAAAAACAGACTCTGCCTCAGATATCTCGCTCTCTTATGCCTCAACTCCCCCAGAAACAAGAGTGTTTGCAGGTTATTTCTAGCCCCCAGTACCCCCTATGAACTCAATCTAAAATCTCAAATCTAAAATTTAAAATCGATTGTTCGATCGCCCGCTAACGCCGTCAAGGCTCAATCTCAAATCTCAAATCTCCAAGCGAAAGCTCTAAAGCGACACTCAAACAGCGACAATAAAAACAGACTCTGCCTCAGATATCTCCCTCTTTTCTGCCTCAAGTCCCCCAGAAACAAGAGTGTTCGGAGGTTATTTCTAGCCCCCAGTACCCTATGTGAACTCAATCTCAAATCTCAAATCTCAAATCTCAAATCGATTGTTCGGAGTGTGATAAAAATCACTGACAGCAGGCAGCCCCTAAATGTAGAAAATGGTGGCGGCCAACAACTAGCTTCAAAACGGGCAGCGGAACCTGTGGCGGTTAAGCTAAAAGAATTGCGGTTCCGTTCAAAACAAATTGGAGTCATCGCTCGTGCGTATTAAGGAGGCTAATTGATGGTGTACGCAGAAAATTGGTCGCAGCCGTCTATCTTGGAGCTAGCGCGATCGGGCAACTTTCAAGCCCTGAATTACTGGATTGACAGCTTGCTGCGCCCCGAAGGGATTTATGCCCGCGTCGAACAGGCTCAGGCCGGCTGCGTCCAAATCATCGTAGAATTCCAGCGCGAATTTGCGCCAGATACTACCTTACTGGGGAGCACTATCCGGGAAGGCTTAGTCAAATTTATTTGCCACCAACTCTGGAGACTAAACTCGCCAGCAGTACAAGGAGTGCGAATTCACGCGCGCTTGGCTGGGGATGCAGACATTCTCTGGAAACAGTCAGTGCGAATTGTGACTCCGGCAAACCGCCAGCGGCGGCGTTACCGTTCCCTACCGGTAGTCGATTGGGTTAAATTTAAAACGTATCGTTCTCTGCTGCTAGTGGGCTCGGCACTTGCCTCATTTATTTTAGGGTGTTGGGTCAGCTACCACGAAGCTCTGACCCTGCAGTTAGGATCTCCAGTATCCGGCTACCAGCAAACTGCTGTAATTTCGGGGCCGCCTCCAAAACGTGCGGATACGGTGCAAGCAGCCTTAGAAGTAATACCAGTAGTACAGCAAAAGCAAGTTGCTAATCCTTACGACCCAACAGTAACGCTGATGTTCGGAGGAAATGTGAATCTATCGGATGCGCTTGGAGCATCTGCTGCCAACGATCACCAATGGGCTTTCGCCAATATGGACGAGTATCGGCAAGCAGATGTGGCGAT
Organism: Microcoleus sp. D3_18a_C4; assembly: GCF_036702415.1. Lineage (NCBI taxonomy): Bacteria > Bacillati > Cyanobacteriota > Cyanophyceae > Oscillatoriales > Microcoleaceae > Microcoleus > Microcoleus sp. D3_18a_C4. Next base: position 2,579 of record NZ_JAUBTI010000094.1, read on the forward strand.
GGTTAACCTAGAAAACTCCCTGACTCGCTCTACATTGGGCTCTGGCAAAAAACAATTAAATTTTAAAGCCGATCCCGAATCGGTGAAAGTATTAACAGCCGGAGGAGTAGATATTGTCAATCTGGCAAATAGCCGCGCTATGGATTACGAGGAACCGGGGCTGGTGGAGACTATGAATACTCTAGATAATAGTGGGATTCAACACCTGGGGGCCGGCAGAGATATTAAAGAAGCGAGGCGTCCAGATATTATTGAAGTTAAGGGTCAGCGGATTGCCTACCTCGGTTATTACGATGCCGAGCTTAACGTCGCCGACCAAGGGAAAGCCGGCACTAACCCCCGCCGCAACAATCGCGTGGCCGAGGATATTCGAGCTCTTAGGGGTCAGGTAGACTGGATTATTGTTAATTACCACTGGGGAGTCGAATTGGCAGATTATCCGGGGGACTGGCAGATTGATTTGGCTCGGTTCACGATCGACCAAGGAGCTGATTTGGTAGTGGGACACCATCCCCAGGTACTGCAAGGTGCAGAAATTTATAAGGGCCGCCCGATAGTTTACTCGCTGGGTAATTTTATATTCGGCCCGAATGCTCGCAGGGATTACGATACCGCCGTCCTGAAAGTATCGCTCAAAGACAGGAATATGAAGGTAGAGTTTCTGCCTGTGGAGGTGAAAAAGTTTCAGCCGAAGGTGGTGAAGGGAGCGGCGGCAGATCGAATCCTCAAACGCGTCGAGCAAATTTCTAGTATTTTCGATCGACCGATGCCATCTTCTGTAGTTCTCGAAGCCCTAGTCCAGCCAGGATCGGCATCAAAAACTCCAAATTCGACCTTGCCAGGAGCAGCCAAGAGCGGTACATACCAGCCCGGGCGAGGTTCCGGGGGAGCCTCCGGTGAAAGCAATCAGCAAGGCCCCGGACAACCCAAACCTACTTTGATTTTGCCGGCTTTGCCCGCTGCGCCCCAACAGCCGGACAACTCCTCATTTTTCCCGAACGGGACGGGGCCTGCAATTGAATCAAACCCACCTCCGAATCAAAATTTGCCGCCGCGCATCTACCCCACTCAACCTCAAAATCCCAGCCGGGAACCAGATCCGTTTACAAAAGAGCCATTCATCAAAGAACCGTTTATTTCGCCCCCATCTCCCAGTCAAGGAGCCGTGCCGAGTCCCCAAAGCTATCTTCCCCGCACTCGGGCTGTATCTTTTGAAGTCGCACTCAAAGGGCAGCCGACCTCAGCGATCGTTCCAGCTACCAGCAGCAACCGCTCCAAGCAGCGGATCGCCCTGCCCCCTATAGCTAGGAGCATTGGTTAGCCGGTGGCGGCCGGAGCGAGGATGCCGGGGAGGATAGGGGCGGTAATGGGTGAACATCAACATACTAGCGACCAATTATTAACGATCGATTTACTGACAACCAATGATCAATGACCTACTACCGATGACAAATGTGTTTGCGATCGCGCTCAAGCAAAAGCAGTACAAAACCTATATCCTCTCCGACGAAACCGCTAACTCTACTCTAGAAGTTGTGCCGGAACGGGGCGGTATTGCCACTAGCTGGCTGGTTGAAGGCAAAGAAATCTTCTACTTGGACGCGGAACGGTTCGCCAATCCCGATCTAACTGTACGTGGCGGGATTCCCATCCTGTTTCCCATCTGCAGCAATCTCCCCGACAATACTTACACCCACAAGGGAGTGGAGCGTAAGCTCAAACAGCACGGCTTTGCTCGTGACTTGCCTTGGACAATAGGCGAACAAGTTACGGAGGGTTGCGCCGCTATTACGCTGATTCTCAATAGCAGCGACAAGACGCTGGCTGTTTATCCCTTTGATTTCCAACTAGCCTTCACTTATCAGATTAAAGGCAATTCTTTGGAAATTTTTCAGCGATACACCAATCTGTCTGACGAACCCATGCCGTTTTCTAGTGGTTTGCACCCCTACTTTTTGGCGACGGACAAATCTAAGCTCCGCTTTGAGATTCCGGGGATGCAGTACAGAGATCAGAACACCCACCAAAAGGGTTATTTCACCGGGGTTTTTGACCCGACGCTGGATGAAATTGATGTTTCCTTTGACGAGCTCACTGGTCTTGCTGCTACTGTCACTGACGCGGCGAGCGGCTTGCGGCTGACCGTCAGTTACAACTCCAGCTATGGGAAGTTGGTTTTCTGGATGGTGAAGGGCAAGGATTTTTACTGTTTGGAACCTTGGACTGCTCCTCGAAATGCCCTCAACACTGGCGAACACTTGATTTATTTGCCCCCCGGCGCGACTTGCGAGATGCTGGTTCGCATGACTGCAAATTTTATTTAAAAAACACTTGCTATTTCAAATGAGGGGTGCTACTATTAGAAATTGTGTGCGGTAACAATGTTTTCGCGGGTCGCTAGCTCAGCGGTAGAGCATTCGGCTTTTAACCGATTGGTCTCGGGTTCAAATCCCGGGCGACCCATAAAAAATTTGTGAGTTAAAAATTTTGAGTTTTGAGCTGAATGCTCGGAACTCAAAATTTTGTTTTTTGAACTTTTTAGTAAATCTGGAAAGATAGTGCGCGATCGGTCGCAAATTGTCTTAATATTATCGTAAGAATTGAGCTTGTCCAAAATTCACTGCCCAAAAATCACAAATAATTAGGAGGAATATCTATGGCGCTTGTACCTATGCGATTGCTGCTCGACCACGCGGCTGAAAATGGTTACGGCCTACCGGCTTACAACGTCAACAACATGGAGCAAATCCAAGCGATCATGCGCGCTGCTGACGAAACCAACAGCCCTGTGATTCTGCAAGCTTCTCGCGGCGCTCGCTCCTACGCTGGCGAAAATTTCCTGCGCCACTTGATTTTGGCAGCAGTTGAAACCTATCCTCACATTCCCATTTCCATGCACCAAGACCACGGCAATGCCCCCGGCACTTGCTATTCTGCCATGCGCCAAGGTTTCACCAGCGTGATGATGGACGGTTCTCTGGAAGCGGATGCTAAGACTCCCGCCAGCTACGAGTACAACGTTCAAGTTACTCGCGATGTGGTGAATGTTGCTCATTCGATCGGCGTTAGCGTTGAAGGCGAACTGGGTTGCTTGGGTTCTCTGGAAACAGGGATGGGCGAAGCAGAAGACGGCCACGGCTTTGAAGGTGCGCTTTCTCACGATCAGTTGCTGACAGATCCTGAACAAGCTGTGGATTTCGTTGAGCAAACCGGCGTTGATGCTCTAGCAGTTGCGATCGGCACTTCTCACGGCGCTTACAAGTTCACTCGCAAGCCGACTGGCGAAATTTTGGCAATCAGCCGCATTGAAGAAATTCACCGCCGCTTGCCGAATACTCACTTGGTAATGCACGGTTCATCTTCTGTGCCCCAAGAATTGTTGGAAATCATCAACAGCAACGGCGGCAAAATCCGCGAAACCTACGGCGTACCTGTGGAAGAAATCCAAAAGGGCATCAAGTGCGGCGTTCGTAAGATCAATATCGATACTGACAACCGTTTGGCGATTACCGCTGCGGTGCGCGAAGCTTTGTTTGCCAAGCCCGATGAGTTTGATCCCCGCCACTTCTTGAAGCCGTCGATCAAGTATATGCAGAAGGTTTGTAGCGATCGCTACAACTCTTTCGGTTGCGCCGGTCACGGTACAAAGATTAAGCAAGTGTCTTTGGACGATTTTGCAGCTAAGTATGCTAAGGGCGAATTGAGCTCTTCTGCTAAGAAGACTGTAGCTGTTTAAGAATTTTAGGTTTTAGATTTTAGATTTGTCTGAAGTCTAAAGTTATGATTGCCGGGTAGCTTTGAAGTTGCCCGGTTTTTGTTTTTGGACACAAATCAATAGAAGTGATATCAAATCCGGTAGCATAGGAATTATTCATCTCTCTGTTCTCTGACTCTGTGTTCTCTGTGTCCTCTGCGGTTTAATCATTCCAATTCAACCGGAATTCATATGATATTGAAAACTGCGATCGCTATAGCAGTTTCCCTATTTTTGCTGACAATGAAGCTAATTTTTCTTGGAAATTCAACCGTTTGAATCAAAGGTGAACGAATGGCAAAGGTTATTGCAGTTACAGAAGCTATTAAAAGCCTTGCTGAGGCTGAATCAAGGTTGAATTTGAGCCGAACTGAGGATGAGGCTTTTTTTACAGAGTGGCAAACCCAATTGCCAAGTCTCAGCGATTCTGAACAGACTGCTTTGGATACGCTACGACGCAGATTGCTATATCATAGGGCCGATGGAGAATTGTTAGAAGGGGCAGTGACTTTGCTGGTGGCATCACCTTTGTTAGAACTGGCTGGATTCTACGATCCACCTTTCAGGATGAAGGCTGAAGCTGCTATCGAAATTGCGATCGATGATGGGGAAGAAACCCTGCGCGGACGAATTGATATCTTGATTTTGCCTTGGCAGCTTTGGGTAATGGTTTTGGAGTGTAAGAAGACTACGATTTCGACGCGATCGGCATTACCCCAAGCATTAGCATACATGATGGCAAATCCTGATTTGGATAAACCGAGATTTGGTATGTTGACGAATGGCGATGATGTGTTGTTTGTGAAACTCAGGGCTCAACCTACAGCCGAATACGGGTTATCGCGGGCATTTTCGATTTATACTGTGCGAAGTGAATTGCGATCGGCTTTTCAAGTCTTGAAGCATTTAGGGCAAGGCATCACTACCGTCTAAGTTAAGGTGAAGGTATTGCTCATCGGCATAGAGACGTGCCATCTGCTACAAATCCTCGTCCATCACTTCATTGTTTTCCCGAATTTCTGTTTCAATTTCATCGGGAAAGGCTTCAGCATAAGCCCAAGCGTTAGCAATATCAGTGGCAGAGAGTAATCGATAGCTTGTGAGTAACTCGGCTTCGCTATAGCCAATGCGACGAGCTTCTACAAGTCCCCAAACGGTGATGCGAGTTCCAGCAATGCAGGCACTCCCGCCACAAACATCAGGCGTTTTTTCAATACCGCGCCAAGGAGTGATTTTACCTTGAGATAGGAGTTGAACGACTTGAGCTTTTTCGTCGTCAGAGAGTGCCAGGAGTTGAGGCTCTAATTCTTTCAGCGTCATGGCAAACAATGGAATTGCGACTACCGATGATTCTATCGAACCGATCGCCCCATTTACCCGATCGCCCCTTGCCACTTCTAGTAATTTGAATGAAGCGCGGGGAATGCAAGCAATGGTTGTATCAATTACACTGCACGGGCGATCGCCCTCCCCATACGCTTGCTTGCACAACTCAAGCTTTGAAATCTTCTCTGGTACTATAACGCAGCAGATGGTTCCGGTTATTTGTCAAGTTTTTTTCCACAAAAACTTGACAATTTAGAAAGTGGTGAGAATAATGGGATTAAAACCCTGACCTAAGATTCAAGGGATGAAAAGGACTCAAGTCAACACAGCAGAGTTAATTCGCAGACAGATTGAGGAACGGGGAGAAGGCTATTGGCGGCACTCTGACTTTTCTAACCTGCCGTCAACTGCGGTCAGCAAAGCACTTTCCCGAATGGCGGAAAACGGAATTTTGGAGCGAGTCAGCAAAGGACTATACTATCGATCGCGCCCGACTCGATTTGGTCGCAGTCGTCCCTCTCCAAGCGATATCCAAAAACTGCTGACAAAACAAAACTTGCATCCGGCTGGACTGAGTGCGGCTAATTTATTGGGGTTTACCACTCAAAACGCAATTCAAGGTGAATTTGCTACCTCAGCCAACAGTGTCCCCCGCACTATAATTGGTTCTCGCGCCCGAATCCACACTCGCAGACCTGAAACTTGGAATCGCTTAGAAGCAACTGATGCAGCAATGCTTGATTTTTTAAGGTCTAGGGGTAAGTTGAGCGAGTTGTCTCTGACGGAGACTAAGCAAAGGTTGCTAGACTATTTTCGAGAAGGATCTCGCTTTGAACGTTTGCTTGCAGTTGCAGATGCGGAACCGCCGCGAGTACGAGCTATGCTGGGTGCGATCGGACAGGAACTCAGAAAGAGTGTTAAAGAGCTAGAAAAACTCCGAAAAAGCCTAAATCCAGTCTCTCGGTTTGATTTTGGTAACTTCAGCAATCTGAGTTATGCCAAGGAGTGGCAAGCCGAGTGAAAATGTTTGAACATCCTGATTTCCGCGATGCTGTCATCGCAGCTAGGGAACATTTCGATCGCTTTGGACTCACTGAACAATTCATCGAGAAAGATTACTATGTCACCTCGGCGCTGCGAATTGTGGCGAATCAGTGGCGTACTCAAGTCATTTTTAAAGGCGGAACCAGCCTCTCGAAGGGGTGGAAACTGATAGAACGATTCTCGGAGGATATCGATCTGTTTTTGAACAAACAGGCATTCGTTCCTCCCCTTGGTGCAAACAGAATTGATAAAGAATTAGCAGCAATCGAAAGTGCTGTGGGAGAGCATCCTGCTTTGACGCTAGAACCTGATTCGTCCAAGCGGAAGCGGGGGGTTTTTCGCAATAGCTATTTCAGCTACACTCAGCAATTTTCGGGCAATCAGGCGATCGCCAATCGTGTATTCTTAGAAATGGGAACTCGCAGCGGCACTTATCCTACGCAGACTGTACAACTGTCTTCCTATGTGGCTGAATTTCTGCGTGAAATTGGGCAGAGTCTTGATACTGAAGATGAATTGCCTTTCTCTATGCTATTGCTGGACTTTCGGCGCACCTTTGTTGAGAAGCTGTTTGCAATTCACTCTAAAGTAGTGAAGATTCAGCAGGATGGGCAATCAATTGGGACATACGCCAGACATTATTATGACCTGTTTTGTTTAGCTCAAAAGTCCGAAGTGCGCCAAATGTTCCAAACTGAGGAATACAGCCAGATTAAAGAGGATTGCGATCGCATTAGCCGCGAACACTTCCCAGATTATCAGCCGCCGTCAGCGATGAAATTTTCCAACAGTTCGGCTCTCTTCCCAACAGGAGAACTGCGTCAAACTATTGCTAGAGAATACGAACAGCAGTGCGGTAGACTCTGCTATGGAAATTATCCATCATGGGGGGAAATTGAAGCTTGTTTTGAAGAAGTTCGCGATCGGCTTTGACTGTTGAGCCTGAAGCATATCGTTGGTTATAACTGAGATATTGCACCATTCTCAATAAGCTTTTTAGGAACAGGCTTTTCGGCCTGTTCCCCAAGAAAATTCACTCTTTGTGGAACAGGCCGAAAAGCCTGTTCTTGAGAATGGTGCAAGATGTGAGTTATAACCATTTGATATATTCCCTGATTACTGGCGGCAGAGTGTAAAAATTTGCTTGTTGTTCTATCAAGCAGCGCCGCGATAGAGATTGCAGCGCATTTAGCAAATCTGAAGCCGGAATTATCTCATTTTCTAGCAATTTTGCCCGGTTGATTGGCTGGCTTTCTTTCGCTAACAAGGAGATTACTTGTTTTTCTAGTTCCGATAGGCGATCGAACTGCTGCTGTAAAACATCTTTCAAATCTTCCGGCAACAATATAGTATCATTTGGTAATAACTCTGTCACGCCTCCACCCAAGTCTTGAATCAGATTCGCCACGCTTTTTAACCATAGGGGGTTGCCTTGGTAACGATGAATGAGTGCTTCACTGTTGTCGCTTTCTTCTAACCCATAATCTCTGAGTATTTCCCGTGCGGCGGCGATGTCTAAACCTTTGACTTGTAAGGTGCGAAGGGAAGTATTTTGGTTTTTAACTTGAGTCACTTCTCTCGGTTGTTCCCAACCGATTAACATAAAGCAGCTTTGATGGGATAATTTTTCTATTTGTTTGAATAAAGTGCGATATTCTTCGGATTCGGGTTTATATTTTCCTGCCAATTCTCCCCTACAGAAAAGGTTGTGAACGTCATCTAAGACGATTAAACAGCGATGGTTTTGTAAATACTTAATCAGCGGTAAGCGTTTTTGGTTTGTTGGGGATGAATCTTGTTTTTCGGAAGGGGAAAAAAGCTGTATTAGGTTTGATTGAAATTTGTCTATGGTGGGGAATTGGTCTAGTGTGTACCAAACTGCGTACTCAAACTCGTCTTTAATTTGTTGTACGAGTTGCACTGCTAGGGTGGTTTTGCCGATACCGCTGATGCCGGTGAGGGAGATAAGCCGACAGCGTTGTTGTAGAATCCAGGTGGTGAGGGTTTGGAGTTCGGGAGCGCGATCGAAGAAATCGCCCAACTCTGGCATTTCGCTTAAATCTTGATGTAGAGTTTTAATTTGTTTTGGGTTAGCTGTTTCCTGATCTGGTGGCTGTGAGTTTGGTAGTTCTGGTGGGTGTCTAGCTTGTCCGCAAATGTTGAAAATACTGCTCACTACAACATCTTGTGCAAAGTTTACAACATTAGAGTTTTGCAACCTCTCCATTGTGGAGCGAAAATTCGATTTACTGACTTTTTCCCCAAACTCCTCTGAAAGTAATTGCCATAATTCCGATCCGATTTCCCTGATGCGACTTTCAGAACAGTTAAAATCTTTTGCTATTTCTTTGTATGTCTCGCGTTGTAGAGTTCCCCGCAGTACCGCTGCTTGTAAATCGTCAAGGTGCTGACCTGTTTTCTCGAAAACTATGCGATCGGCGACATTTAACATTTCTTTAAGATTCATCTGGCAGGGAGATGCGAGAGTTTTGTGTATTATTGTAGCTCATAACTGCCAACATTTTCGTACATTTTCGTACATTTTATTACCTTTTTGTACAAAATTAGATTAAACAGAGTGAAATTGGCGACAAAGTGGCGACAAAATAGAACATTTTTTTTGTAGACAAACGTTGAAGATATAAAACAGAATAGAATAAGTATTTAAGAATAAATTCCTGCGTATTCTGTAAACAACGGATGGTTAGACATCAAAGTTTATAAGGTATCCAGGGTTGCCACAACAAGTATATGGAGGTAAGTGTCATGGAAATTGTGCAATTAGTATTCTATTTCCTTCTGGGTCTTCTCGCTCTCGCGGTTGGTATTTATTTCATTTTTTCTCCGTTTGCTTTGATTATTGGGTTATTTAACCCCCGTATAGTTCTTGACGATAAAAAACCGCAAACTCGAATGAGAGTTTTAAAACGTTATGGCGTTACCAGCGTTATTATTGTTGGGATTGGTTTGGGTACATTATCTTCTGCTACCGCTGAAGATAGCGCCTATAGGACAGACTATTCCGTCTCTTCTACAACATCCAGCTATGCACCCAAAATTCAAGAAACTACACTAGCTTCGACACCTGTTGAAACAGAAACTTGGATTAATGTGAGAGGTAATCGGGCGGTTCAAGTAGATAGTATTGAAACAATAGATCGCATTGCTCCTAATAATAGTTTTTTCAAGCCAGTAGAAGCACAAGGCGGTCAACTTGTTATGGTTGAGCTAAAAATTAAAAACACAGGACAAGAATCTGGTAGTATGGCATGGTCAAATTACCAGTTGATTGATAGCCTGGGGCGGAAATATGACGAGATTAATGACTTCTCAGAAACCTTAACTATTAAGGAATGGCTTAAGGGAAATGGCAGAGAAGAGTCTAGTAATCAGTTATTTCCAGGACAAATTACCGAGGCTGTTAAAATATTTCGCGTCGCCAGTGATGCTGCGGATTTTAAATTAACAGTTAATGGTAAGCAGATCGCCATTAACTAGCTTGCTTTTTTCGTAGCCCAAATGCTAATTGGACTCAGCCAAAGTTCAGTATAAGGATCGGCGATCGCGGTTTGAAGTTGAAGTGATAGGCGCTGATCGCCGAGTAAATACCAAAGCCAAATGTGGGTATCGAGTAAAAGTTTCATTCTAAAACTTCCCATAGTTCGGCGACAGGAGCAATTAAATCTCCTAATATTTCACCGCTTCCTTTCATTGTGCCAAACACAGGGCGTAGGGTTTGGGTAGTGGCAGGATAGATAATCACTAATGGTTTCCCTTCATGGATGATGGTGAGGGGGGTTTTGGTACGTTCGACCTCTATAAGTAGAGTCTGGAGGGTTTGAGGTAATTCAGTCGTGGTAATTTGTGCCATTTATTCACCTTTCACAATCTTATTCTATTTCTACTATGATAATGCGAGGATTAGACGGAAAGCGATGCTTGAGGGAAAAAAAAGCGATAGCCCCTCACACCAAATACCAAACACTGCGATGATTGTACAGAGTGCGATCGCCTCACCAATCATAAAGAGCGATCGCCCTTTCTTGTTTCTGATGACCGATCGCCTAAAATGAAAGGGCGATCGCCCATCTTGCCTATTCCGTTGACACTCGTGTTACCCAACCTCTTTTTCCACTTACAATCTTATCCATTTCCACAATCTTAAAGTGCGATGGTTGCACACAGGGCGTGAAGCGTAGCTATCCCATAGGGAATCGCCCCAGCAAAAGAAAGGCAGATCGCCATTAAAACACGAGTTTAAAGGCTAAAATAAATGTATGTAATCTTAAACAAGCGATATGCCTCTCAGCGAGCTTTTACCCAGCGTCGATCAATTATCTCATCAAGATAAACTGCGACTCATTCACTTTCTCCTACTTGCAGTTGCCAAGGAACAAGGATGCAGCCTAGAATTGGCTGAAGATACTAATTCAGAAAATATACTTTTGAATCAACTAGCATCAACGAGTGCAGTTGTATGGTCTCCACAGGCCGATCGAGAATCAGTTCAAGCATTATCAGAACTTCTACTTGCCGCCCAAGAATCAGCTCATGCTTAATAGTCAGCGATTTCCATTTATAGAGCGAATTGATAGCCTTGGGCGATCGAGTATCATGCCATATTTGCCAATCACTCTCTCCAACGGCAGCAACTCCGTAGAAGTGATGGCATTGTTGGATACGGGTGCAAGTGTCAACGTTTTGCCTTATCAGATTGGTCTACAACTAGGGGCAACATGGGAACAGCAAACCGTTCCTATTCAATTGAGTGGGAATTTGGCTCACAGTGAGGCGCGGGGATTGGTTCTTTCGGCTACAGTTGCTCAGTTTTCGTCGCTCTTGCTGGCATTCGCTTGGACTCGTTCGACAGATGCACCTGTAATCCTTGGACACCTCAACTTTTTCTCAGAGTTTAATGTCTGTTTTTTTCGTCACGAGTTAGCTTTTGAGCTTTACCCAAGAGAAAAATGAATTGTTTAAGCAATATGCGATCGCCCTTTCTTGTTTCTGATGAGATATCGCCTAAAATGAAAGGGCGATCGCCCCTCGCACCAAATACCAAACACTGCGATGATTCTACGGAGTGCGATGCTTGAGTTAAAAAAAGATCGATCGCCCTATGGACAAAGATTTCTGCTAAAGTATAGCGCGTACTTAAATCAAACAGCCTACACTTGTGGACAGAATTCCAAACGAGGCCTTAGTAGTTCGTGGCGGTCGTAATCGCCCAGAAGATATTAAACGCAGCACGGCAACTCACCCCAGCGGCATCACGGGAATTTCTGTAGAATGTGCAGTAGGATTATCTGTAGCAGAGTTAGCAGTGACAATCCCTCATGGACAAGTTGGTGTGACGACAGTGGGTGAGGTTCGATCGTCCGATGGAGATGTCATCCGTACTTCGCAGCAGTTGCCCAAATCATGCAAAATTAACTGGCTTAACACCAGAACAAGCAAGTCTGCTGCTGACACCAACGATTCCTAATCCATCACAACAATCATCCTCAGTAAAGTAAAAATATGAAATATCCCAGAATCTTTGCAGATTTTCATAATGCGGATGAGGAGGGTCGCCTTCGCCTAAATTGCGTTGGTACGATTGAAGAGTTGAGTTGCCAAAATATTAAGTTGGAAGATGGCAAATTTTTAGCATTGTATGACGAAGAGTTAGAAGTCGATGGCGTAGTGCAATATTCCGAAGAGGAAATTCTTTGGGTTGCAGTAATTGATTGGAAGCAAATTAGGCAAGTAGAGGATATGCTTGTTCAAGCGACAGTCTAGTGCGATCGCTCGCTAAATGCGGGTATCAAGTAAAAGTTTCATTCCAAAACTTACCACAGTTCGGCGACAGGAGCAACTAAATCTCCTAATATTTCACCGCTTCCTTTCATTGCACCAAAGGTGGGGCGTGGAGCTTGGGTGGTAGCAGGATAAATAATCGCTAATGCTTTTCCTTCATGGATGACGGTTAAAGGGGTTTTGGTACGCTCGACCTCTATAAGTAGAGTCTGGAGGGTTTGAGGTAATTCAGTAGTGGTAATTTGTGCCATTTGTTCACCTTTCACAATCTTATTCTATTTCTACTATGATAATGCGAGGATTAGACGGAAAGCGATGCTTGAGTGAAAAAAGATCGATCGCCCCTCGCACCAAATACCAAACACTGCGATGATTCTACCGAGTGCGATCGCACATAATCATCATCCCTAATTTGCGATCAACCTCCCGCATCAATTCTCAACAAAGCATCCGGCTGAAATTCGTTATCTGCGTCCAAGCGCACAGTAGCATTGTCGCCCAATTCCACCCCAGCAAACGTAGAATTTGATTGTGTGGTTCGCCCTGACTTTTGAATCTTACCGATGATGCCACATAAAATATTTTTTCACTCTCTTCAGTTAGCGATAAAAATTAAAGCAAACATAGCATCGCGGGGGCGAGTTTTGCCGCACTAAACTCGCTCCTTCAAATTCTAACTAAATCCGCCCCTTCAACCTTCTCCTTCTTCCTTCGCGTCCTTCGCGTCTTCGCGGTTCGTTTCTAACGCAAATACCCAATCCAAGTCGGCAAAACCTCCGGGGAACCGTACCACTTCCCCGGAGAACGAGGCGAATGCCAAACCCCCTCCAACACCAGATTTTCGGCCCCATCCAAAACAGCAGCTTCCACCGGCGTAATTCCATCTCCCCAAGTTTCGCCTTTCCCCACCGTCAACTCGTAACTTTTATAAGCCAGCCAAGTCCCTAAACCGCGCTTGCCAAAAACAGCCTTCCCAGCAGCGCACACGTAGCGCACCTGCGGGTGAAAAGCCCCCGGATAATGAATTTTGACAAAATCTAGATTTTTGCGCGTCCAGCGCTCTTGAGAGACGTGCGGCGTGCCTAAAGTGATTAAAGTATTCACATAACGGTGAGCTTCCCACAAACCCGCATCCTCAAGCACGTCGCCGTGAATGGTGTAAGGCTTTTCGCCCAAATAGATGCGAGAAATCCAGCCGCCGGCGGAATGACCGACGAGATTGATCTGGGGAACGCCGTATTGCTGTAACATTTGTTTGACCGTGCGATCGAGCTGTCGCAAAATTGGCACCATCGACCGCCCGCCAAAAGTCGGCAACCAATCTCCCTTGCCCAGAGGCACTGTTACTGTTGGGAAACCTCGATCGACCAGAGATTTTTCTAATTCGCGATAGTCGGAAGCAGCAGCAAAATATCCTGGTAAAATCACGGTTGGTAATGGCATTGTCAATTTTAGATTTTAGATTCTAGATTTTAGATTTTGCGGTCGGAGTGCTACGATCTGTTTTTCAAGTTCAAAGACGCTTGCCGAAGCATCCTTTGGATTCCTAACATCTGCCGCTCGTTTAACCTTTTGCTTAGGGAATATCTACTTCTATGGCTCGCGAGCCGATTCAAACATGGTATTTTACCCTAGTTGTCGTTCACTTAGAAGACCGTTTTCTACTGGTACAAGAGCGCAAGTACGAGCAGCAGTGGTATCTCCCAGCAGGGCGAGTGGAAAAAGGGGAGACTTTGCTCGAAGCTGCTATGCGTAATACCCTTGAGGAAGCGGGCATTTCCATCATCGTTGAGGGAATTCTCCGGGTAGAGCACACAGTGATGCCTAGGGGCAATGTGCGCCTCCGAGTCATTTTTGTGGCTCGTCCACAAGATAAGACCCCGCCCAAGAGTAAGCCGGATGAGCATACTTTGTGCGCTGGCTGGTATTCTCTCAAGGAATTAGACCAGTTGTCTCTACGGGGAGAGGAAGTTCGGGAAATGTTTCAATATATGGCAAGCGGCGCTCCAATTTATCCCATCGACTTGCTCACCATCGAGGGGGCTCCTTTTAAAAATTACCGCTATCGCTGGTGAATCCATCGATTTGGGATTTTGGATTTTGGATTTTGGATTGAATAATTACTTCCACGGATGAATCCGGTTGTGTAACCGAATTGGAAACAGGGGTCGATCCGTTTGCTCGATCGTGTTTAATAAATTAGGGGCGATCCAGATCCCGGAAAAAGACGGTATAGCAGCGGCGCAGTCTGTTTTCTCCATCGCCCCAGTCCGGCCCGCCTGACGCCCTGCTCACCATTCTCAACAATACCTGATCAACCGCGTATAGGATTCGGCCCAAGGCATTAGGCAAGAAAAACAATGGTTTCAGCAATTAACAACCTCCTCACCCTATTGGCGGTTGCTATAACAGCGTTGAACCAGCAAAAAAACCGGGTTTCTCGGCTTGAGTGCTTGATGTGAGGGTCGCGAAATCTCAATAAAAGTCGATCGGGCAACTGCGAGGGCGATCGTGCTAAAATTATACCTTTGAATTCCCAACCTCTCCTCATTAAAACGAATTCACACTCAATCACAACCACAACAATATAAATTACCAATCCCCCAATCACTCAATCCCCCAATCCCCCAATCTAAAATCTAACAATCCCCCAATCCCCCAATCTAAAATCTAAAATCTAACAATCTCCCAATCCCCCAATCTAAAATCTAAAATCTAAAATCTAAAATTTAAATGACTGACTCTTCCTCCCTAGCCAACACCCTTTCCGAACCGCTGCGCCAGCCTTTTTGGTGGGCAGCCCTAGCTTCTGTGGGCCTGCACGGAGTCCTCGGAGCAACCGCCCCGACGCTCTCAAACATACTTTATGGTGGAAATTCCTCAAAAAATATCCCCGGTTCTGTCGGCTTAGTAGAACTAACTCCTGCAGAAGTCAGCCGCCTGCCACAAACCATACCACCGAAACCGTCTAATACGCCGTTTACGCCATTTTCGATCGCACCAGTTCCCCTTCGGCCAGCGCCAAAGTTAGCCCCGCCCTTGCCCCCCGCACCTGATACCATCAACTTGCCCGCCATGCCGCCGGGAATGCCGCCTCCTGGATTCTTTTCCCCTCTCCCTCCTTCCCCTCTCCCGCCCTTCACGGCCCCAACAGCCCCGCCACCTCCCACAACTCCATCCCCAATAGTCAGAGCCCCCTCCCAGCCAATACCCACTTTCGTCCCACCCGTACCTCCCAGCGGTTTGCTTTTCCCACCCTTACCTGGTAATTTCGATCGCAATATCCCGCCACCACCATCGCTGTCAGAAGCGCCCCAGATTCCCGGCGCAGGCTCGGAAGATGAAGCAGAGGCGCTCAGAAAGATCATAGCCAGTAGAGGCGGACTCCCACTATTTCCAGACGGAGCTCCAGTCTTTACCCCGGAATTCCCAATTGGCAGGAATGTGGGACCCGATGGAGTACCAAAATTGACTCAAAAAGATCCCAATAAAAGGAATCTCATCGCAGAAACTCCCGAAGAAAGAATCAGGAGGCAACAATTTGAAGAGGGACAGCGACAGCTAGGACAGTCCGGTCAACCGGGTTCAAACTTACCCACCGACAGAGAGACACTGCTGGCGGCTGGAGAGACCTATGTTGCTTTGTTTGAGAAATTCAAAAAGGCTTATCCTGACTTGGAAACGACGGGCCCGACTCCTGTGCCTGTCCCTTATCCGGTAACAGCTTGCTCGCAAAAACTCCAAGGAAGAGCAGTTTTTGGAGCAGTTGTCAGCCCTCAAGGCTTGCTCAAGGCCGAGCCACAGCCGATCGTCCCCACGGGTTACGGCATTCTCGATAATGCGGCTAAAATTGCGATTATTAGCCCTTCTCTAACATTTGAAGCAGCCAGCACGCACAAGCTTTACCAACTGACTGTCGAGTTTAAGTACGACGAAAAACTTTGTAGTGGCATTCCTGTCACCCCAACCAGGCCCAACCCACCAGGCCAGCTGCAGCCCGCGCCCGCGCCGACAGCGCCCAGTAGACCAACAGGCCAGCCACCTTCCCCAGCGCCTACTGAAGTGAAACCGCAGTTTGAGAAGCCGCCGGCCCCCTCAAACAAACCACAGCCAGGGGCCCAACCGTCGCCGCCCGCACCCAAACCCGCGGCTCAACCGTCGCCCTCGCCTGAACCGAAACCAGCCGCAGAACAGTCGCCTTCTCCTCAACCGCAACCCGCCGAAGAGTCCCCGCAGCCGGAAGCCGCGCCATCTCCTGCCGCCGAAGAGTCTCCGCAGCCGGAAGCCGCGCCATCTCCTGCCGCCGAAGAGTCTCCGCAGCCGGAAGCTGCGCCATCTCCTGCCCCGGAAGTGTCACCGTCGCCGGAAGCAGCGCCATCTCCTGCCGCCGAAGTGTCGCCATCTCCTGCCCCGGAAGTGTCGCCTTCGCCGGAAGCAGCGCCATCTCCTACGGCTACCGAAAATTAATTGGGCATCGGTAATTGGCAATCGCTATGAAAATGGGTAATATCCAATCTGCTTGCTTCACTATTGTGAGTTAGTAGTTAGTAGGGTGCGTCAGCTTGAATATTTGTTGCTTCTCTAACTAATTTCTACGGGCTGACGCACCCTACTTTATCTACTAAGAATCAAGTTGTTTTTCGTCCGCCCGACCAGGCTTGGGACGAGTGAAATTTTGACTACAAAACTAATTACCTATTCCCCTTAACCTCTCAATTGTATTCAACTTTATACATTTGAAATAAGTCGCCACTTTGCTTTTTTACTACCTTAGCGCCCGCAGCTTTAATCATTTTTTCCCAATCTTCTATTGTCTCTAAAAATACTTCTCCGGCTCGATAAGTTTCCAAAATTGCCCAATCTTCTGCTAAAGGAGCATTGGGGTTGAGGACATCAAAAACAAAATGACCACCCGGTTTTAATACCCGCTTTACTTCTCCCATGACAATACTCCAATAGTCTATGGGATAGTAACAGCTAAAGCCTGTAGCGAGGCATAAATCGAACTGAGCCTCTTCGTAATTTAACTGGTGAGCGGGGGCCCATTCGACGCCTTTGAACAGCTTAGAATTGAGCTGAGGGCCGCGAGCGTTTAAGGCGTCTCGCGCTGCGCTGCTGATTTCTTGACCGTAAAAATAGGCTTCCCAATCCCGCCAAGGGTAGATGAGAAAGCTGACTCCGCAGCCAATGTCTAAACAGCGCTGATTTTTTTGAGGTTTGGCAATTTTCCAGAAGGGAGAAACTGTTTTTTCTTGGAGAGTTCCTGCAACTGATTCTAGGAAAATCGGCATTGCTTCGACTTCTTCTGGTAAAGCGAAAGCTTCTCCTCGGTATTCGCGATCGAACCGAGAAGCGACTTGCGACAGTAAAACTTGCCAGCTATCTGATTTTCCTTTAGCAAACCAAGTCTGCTCCTGGCCAGCGACTGGGCGATCGGACTTTTTAGACATTCTTGAATTACCTTTTAGAAGCTTTGAGAGCTTTTGTAAAGTTTTGGCGGTAAGGCTTATTAAAAATTAACGCGGGCCAGAGCAGCGAGAGCTTCAGGCGATTTGTAAAACTTCGATCGAAGTTAGTGCGATCGAAACCATTCCAAAATTTCCAAATACCGCCGCCGTAAGCGGCTACCAACACCAATCCAATTAACGGTTCCATCAAATAACCCCCTAAGCGACTGATTGGATTTTGAGTCAGCGAGCCTGCATCGCTACTCTTAATCTATCATTTATCAGACGCCAAGGCGCACCGATAGTCGTAGTAATTCCACCTTCAGAAAGAGACTTCAAAATCCCCGCTGGCCACAAACTTAAAAATAACACCCCCGAAATAGCTTTCACCGAGCAAGCAAGAAGGGACTTCTGCCAAAAGTCGATCGTTCTGAGGACTTACACCATTTTAGATGGAAGAATTTAAGAATTAAAGAATTGGGAATGACTGATGAGATAAGGGTTTAGAGCACCGGCCTACAGTTGCATTCTTTTTTTTTAACTGGTATTACCTCACATCTTGCACCATTCTCAAGAACAGGCTTTCCGGCCTGTTCCACAAGAAAATCTACTCTTTGTGGAACAGGCCGGAAAGCCTGTTCCTAAAAGGCTAATTGAGAATGGTGCAAGATATAAGTATCACCCAACATCCCCTACAAATCCGAGCTCGACCGGGGGATTGGTGCGATGCGGCAAGTTCTAATTCGGTTGAAATCGGTTGCTGTTGGGGGACGGCCAAGCCCAACGGGATTTCCCAGACGTGTCACTACTCAAAGATAATTAACTAAGAACTGATAGCTCGCGGCCGACGAATTACAGCAGGCAAACTTTTTCTAGCGGACAATAGCGGTAGAGAGCTTTCTAAGCAAGGAGGATTTTATGCGTGCAGTGCTGATGGCTGGGGGATCGGGAACGAGGCTCAGACCCCTGACGTGCGATTTGCCCAAACCGATGGTGCCGATTCTGAATCGCCCGATCGCAGAACACATTATTAATTTGCTAAAAAGGCATCAGATTACGGAAATTATTGCCACGCTGCACTACCTTCCCGATGTCATGCGCGAATATTTTACTGACGGGGCAGAGTTTGGCGTTCAAATGACTTACGCTGTGGAGGAAGACCAACCGCTGGGTACGGCTGGTTGCGTCAAAAATATTGCTGAATTGCTCGATCGCACTTTTCTGGTCATCAGCGGCGACAGCATCACAGACTTCGACTTAACCGCAGCGATCAAATTTCACCGCAGTCAGCAATCCAAAGCCACGTTAATTTTAACTCGCGTTCCCAACCCGATGGAATTCGGGGTCGTGATTACCGAGGAAAATTACCGCATCAGTCGCTTTCTGGAAAAGCCTTCTAGCAGCGAAATTTTCTCCGATACTATCAATACCGGCATTTATATTTTAGAACCCGAAGTCTTGGATTACCTGCCGACACATCAGGAGTGCGACTTCTCGAAAGACTTGTTTCCCCTGCTACTGGAAAAAAACGAGCCGATGTACGGGTACATCGCCGAAGGTTACTGGTGCGATGTCGGCCAGCTAGATGTTTACCGGGAATCTCAGTACGACGCGCTGCGGGGAAAGGTCAAACTGGATTTGACCTACTACAACGAAGTTCGATCGGGACTTTGGGTAGGTCAGAATACTTTTATTGACGATAGCGCGATCGTCGAAGTACCGGTCATGATCGGCAGCAATTGCCGGATTGGAGCCCGAGTTAAAATCGATGCAGGTACTGTGATCGGAGATAACGTGACTGTCGGGGCCGACGCTAACCTCAAACGTCCCATCGTCTGGAACGGAGCAATTGTCGGCGAAGACGCTCATCTTAGGGCCTGCGTGATTTGCCGGAGCACCCGCGTAGACAGGCGCGCTCACGTCCTAGAAGGTGCTGTCGTCGGTTCAATGTCCATCGTGGGAGAAGAAGCACAAGTGGGGCCAAGCGTCCGCGTCTGGCCGAGCAAAAATATTGAATCCGGCGCTCTGTTAAATCAAAATTTAATTTGGGGAGAACAAGCTAAGCGGAATTTGTTCGGTCAGCGTGGCGTTCAAGGACTGGCAAATGTGGATGTTACCCCGGAATTTGCAGTGAAATTGGGCGCGGCTTATGGCTCGACTTTGAAACCCGGGACTGCGGTATCGGTTTCTCGTGACCAGCGGAGCATTTCGCGGATGGTTTCGAGGTCTTTGATTGCGGGTTTGATGTCGGTGGGAATTAATGTGGTCAATTTGGAATCGACGGCTATTCCGATCGCGCGCACGGTTTCGTCTACGATATCAATTGCTGGCGGCATTCACGTTCGCATTTCGCCCGATCGCTCCGACCACATTTTAATTGAATTCTTCGATATCAAAGGCATCAATATTACAAAAGGAGCTGAGAAAAAAATCGAGGGGGCTTATTTTAAGGAAGATTTGCGGCGTGCTCTAATTCCCGAAATTGGAGAGATGACGTACTTTAACCAAGCTCTCGATGTTTACAACCGCATTTTTGAGCGGCAGATGAATGTTGAGGCAATACGCTACAGCAATTCTAAGGTGGTAATCGATTACGTTTACGCGGTTTCTGGAGCAATTTTGCCGCAAATGCTCGCCAAGTTCGGCTGCGATGCGGTGGTGCTCAATGCCAGTCTCAAACAGACTTCTCTAAGCAACGGGGAACGGGAATATTTGCTTGACCAACTCGGCCGGGTGGTGAAAGCACTCAGCGCTAATTTTGGAGTGCAGGTATCGGCTAACGGCGAACAGCTCATTTTGGTAGATGAGTCTGGGATAGCGATTCGCGGCGAAATGCTGACGGCGTTGATGGTAAATTTGATGCTGACTTCTCATCCCAAAGGTACAGTAGTAGTGCCGGTGCATGCGTCTTCTGCGGTGGAGGCGATCGCCCGACGCTATCAAAGCAAGGTAATCCGCACGAAGGCGAACCCAACTGCTTTGATGGAAGCCGCTAACAGGAACCCGAATGTGGTTTTGGGCGGCAGCGGCCTTATGGGTTTTATTTTCCCGCAGTTGCATCCCGGATTTGACGGAATGTTCTGCATTGCTAAAGTGATAGAAATGATGACGATTCAGGAGCGATCGCTCGGACAGATCAAGGCGGAACTTCCCCGCATCACCCACCGCAGTTACAGCGTCCGCTGTCCTTGGACTATCAAGGGTTCGCTGATGCGACATTTAGTAGAAACTCATTCGCCCGATCGTTTAGAATTATTAGATGGAGTGAAGATTTTTAACTACAGCGACGACAATTGGGTATTAGTTTTACCCGATGCTAGTGAACCGACCGTTCATATCTTCGCCAACAGTGAGGATCGAGATTGGGTATCTGAAACGTTGAAGGAGTACCGTGCCCTCGTTCACGATTTTGTCAGTCAAGCCGAGGCGGCGGTTCTCCAAGATAAATTTGGTAACGTGTAATCGGGAATTGGGCATTGGCCAAACAGGGCATTGGCAATGGGGAATTGGTAATGCAAAAGTAAAAAAATAAAATGCGTTATTTTAAGTTTTACCTTTTTACTTGAAAGTTCATGCCCAATTCCCAATCCCGAAGTCCCTGCGCGGGCCAATTCCCAATTCCCGATGCCCAATTCCCACTTCCCGATGCCCAATTCCCAATTACGCACAGATAACAGGTCACTAACCCCACCCTAAAAGGGATGGGGCTTGAAAGAGGGAGCAACACCCGCTTCTTAATTCAAGACTAAAACAGTGTCTAGCCTGCGTCTTCAAGACAAACTGAGCCATCTGGGAGTGGTATCCCAACTGACGTTAAGAATACCTCCCTAGTTTTTAACCGCTCGGATGTGCCAGTGGCGAAGGGAAATACAAACCTAGAAATAGGACTTACCGTAAATGTTTGTTCCAGTCTTAGATAGCGAAAACAGACCCTTAATGCCGACAACTCCAAGCAGGGCAAAGCGTTGGATTAAGTCGGGCAAGGCGACACCATTTTGGAAAAAAGGAGTGTTTTGCGTTCGACTCAACATAGAACCATCCAACACGCACCGCCAACCAATTGCAGTTGGTATCGATCCCGGATCGAAGCGAGAAGCGTTTACGGTTAAATCCAAAGCGCATACTTATCTCAACATTCAAACCCATGCTGTTGATTGGGTGAAAGACCATGTTGAGATCAGGCGAAATATGCGGCGCGCCAGGCGTTTTCGCAACACGCCATGCCGCAAAAACCGAGCCAACCGACTGGTCAACAAATATCGACTGCCTCCATCAACTAAGGCGAGGTGGCAGTGGAAATTAAGGATAGCTAAATGGCTGACTTTGATGTTCCCAATATCAACTTTCGTTGTAGAAGATATCAAAGCCCGAACCTGGAAAAACGCACGCAAGTGGAATGTATCGTTTAGTCCGCTAGGAGTAGGCAAGCAATGGTTCTATGCAGAGCTTGAGAAAATCGCTCGTGTTGAAACTAAGACGGGCAATGATACTTATGAATTACGTCAATTGAGTGAACTCCTCAAGTCAAAGCAGAAGCTATCAAACAAATTTGAGGCACACTGCGTTGATTCTTGGGTGCTAGCTAACTGGTGCGTTGGGGGGCATTTTAAACCCGATAACACTGCATTGATAGAAGTAATTCCTCTTGAGTTTCACAGACGCCAGTTACACCGATTGCAACACGCTCCGGGTCACATCCGTTCGAGGTATGGCGGCACTTTGAGTGCGGGATTCAAACGCGGTTCAATCGTCAAACACCGAAAGTATGGGTTTTGCTACGTAGGTGGCTGGCAAGAGTCGCCTACGAAGAAAGACCCAACTCGGAAAACAATTAGTTTGCACAGCTTAGGTACTGGCAAACGGTTGTGTCAAAATGCGTTGTCTGCGGATTGTAAGTTTTTGTCTTACAACTCGTGGCGCATTGCAAATTAATTGTAAAGCCGTCCTATAAGGACGGGGTTTCACACCCATTTTTCTGATGAATAGCTGCATTTTGATGGCGGAAATAACTCAACAACCGCAACTCCGTTATACTCCTGAAAATCAAGTTCCAATCGCTGAAATGCTGGTGCAGTTTCCAGGCCCAAAACCTGAAGATCCGCCCGAACGTTTGAAGGTGATAGGATGGGGCAATTTGGCTCAAGAAATTCACGAGAAATATCACGAGGGCGATCGCGTGATTATTGAGGGGCGGCTGGGCATGAATACGATCGAAATAGATGGTATCAAAGAAAAGCGCGCTGAACTGACAGCTCAAAGGATTTACAGTGTCGGGGCTGATGCAATGAGTTCGACTCCCCCAACTAGAACCGCCCCCGAACCGGCTCAAATTCGCGACACCGCCCCGGCTAATGTGCCAAGCAATGTAGTACCTTTAGGCTCGCGGAACCGCAGTTCTAACAGCGCTCCAAGCGGCCCTAACCGCACGTCTAGTTCGGATTGGAACTCGCATCAGTCTTCAAATTCTGAGTCCGATCGCCAGTCGGGTTCGTCTAACGAAGCTGACAATCCCGATTACGATCCGATTCCATTTTAAAAATTAGGGTGCATCACTTTACGAGCGATCGCAAAACTTCGCCGTTCGATCGAAAGTGACGCACCTTTATGGGAGCATCTCAGTTTTGTAAAAAGCATTTTTTTTATTGTAGTGCGAGCGTCCCCGCTCGCGTATTGTACAATA